>OMPX01000088.1 GCA_900313115.1 uncultured bacterium | reverse complement strand
ACTTTTTCGGCGTTACTTCGAGTTTCGCAACAAGTTGCTCACTCTACACAAAATCCGCTACCAAACTTGGCAAATAACTTCGCCGCCGAGGTTTTCTTTTCTTGCTTTTCTGTCAGTCAACAAGCCTTTGCTTGTAGAAATAACTGAAATCCCCATACCACCAAATACTTGTTCTAAGTTTTTAGCTTTATGGTAAGTTCTTAACCCCGGTCTTGAAACACGTCTTAAATTAGTGATAACAGGTTTGTTGTGTTCATCATACTTAAGAGTGATTGTTAATGTTTTAAAAACGCCTTCTACTGTTTCTTTGTAATCAACAATATAACCTTCTTCTTTTAATAATTTTGCCAAAGCAACTTTCAATTTTGAAGATGGCATAGAAACTTCAGGTAAAGTAACCATGTTAGCGTTTCTGATTCTTGTTAGCATATCTGCTATAGGATCTGTATTCATAATTTCTCCTTTTATAATCGGACTTACCCACAGTTATAGGCAGTATCCAAGTATTAACACCGCTTACCGAATTAATTGTTGCATAACGGTTTTCTAAAGAGTCAGCCCCTTTATCGCACCCCTGCGTATTTCGGCAGTTCGGAACTGTGTGTTTATAGTAACATCAACATGTTTTAATATCAAGTAATGTGTTTACGGTTCTTAAAGATTTACTAATTTACCATCTCAAAAGCCCCTCTCATGTGAAGAAGGGCTTTTGAGTTATTTGTATTTATTGGGCTCCAACCTACGACCTGCTTGTGTCAGGCAGTGCCTGACCTACTTGCTAAATTTATCGTTCTGACAAATACGGATAATTCGTTATATATCTTATACCAAGACCATCTGCATGAGATTTCAACGTACTATGTGTCATCTCTTTTAAAATATTTTCACTATGCATATCTAAATACACATCCGTATTGGCATCACATTCGTTTGAAAATTTTTTATATTCTTTTGACTTCAAACCGACAGACGGAACATCATTTCGTTTTGCCACCATCGAGAATTTCCCGTCTTTATCAATTGCTATAACTTGATTTATTCGATAATTTAGCAATGTCACGACATCGGGACGACTAATAGGATAACTGTCACGATGTCCATGAATCAAGACAACATTTTTATCGTCCAGTGGCAATGACTCCAAATTCGACATTGTACAACTATTTACATCTCCCTTATATTCAGCCAAGACCTTATTATCCTTTACGTTGGCAACAACAGTATATTCGTACGATTTTTCCATTTTCAACGGTTTAATAACTTTATCTTTTGCATACTCAAACATCTCTTTTGTCGATTTAAAATCAACACACTCAGGCTCAACCTGATTTGCAGGACGCACAAATACCTTGTTCTGTTGAGATAATATCTCTGCTCCGCTCTGCTCATAATCACGCCCACACTCAGATGCACGACGGAAACTATTGCGCACGACATTAAAACATTTCTTTATAGGATTATACACACTTTGAAGCTTCATACACAAATTAAAACATCAACACAAAAAAAATTGCCCAACATTGGGCAACTTTTTTTATAATTTTACAGGTCCACCCTGATAAACCGCAATAAGTTCTTGAATTTGCTCAGCCGTTCCCTTTTCAAACGCTTCCATTGCTGTTGAAAAATCATTATCTCCAAGATTCAACCATGCTGCAACATCGCCTCTTATCTTATCAAAATAATCCAATGAAATATCTACATCTTTTCCGCCTACTGATATTTTTTCAATCTTACCTGCGGCAAATCCGTTATCCTCAAAGAAATTTGCAATCTCAACACCGCCTGCGGTATATTCCGTATATGGTTTGTCCTTATAGTTCTTGTTTGCAACCAAGAATAAACTGTCATACTGCGCAACCTTATCACTCACTGACACATCAAAAAACAGTGTATACTCAACATCATCAGCAATCTTTAATACATCCTTGTTACCTGTTGAATCTTTTATAAACACAGACGTATCAAGACTCTTGATATTATATTGGTCATTCCCTGACTCATCAAAAATCTTCGTAAGCGCACTTTTATTTTCAGAATTAACATAATATCTGTCATTACCCTTGCCGCCATCAATACGATTATCTTCATTACCTGCATAAATTTTATCGCTCTTGTTTCCGCCATAAATGGTATTATCATAATCTTGAGCGCCATACAAAGTATTTGACTTATTCAATGAACCTGTAATTGACACACCGTTATCAGCCAATGCAGTCTGCAAACTTTCTGAATCACTTCTGCCAACTGAACCTATATTTAACTCGGATTTTATAGCATCACTGCCCGTTTTTGAAAAATAATTCTTGATTGTGATTGCCTGAACATCTTCTGAATTTGATGTATTCTCAGCCGAGATAACCAAATCCTTATTACTCTTTGAATAAGATATCTTGTCCCCTAAGTCAAATCTGATTGTATTGCTCACAGCATCTTTATCAACATACAAAGTATCATGTCCGTCACCGTTATTGATTAGAATAGTATTTTCTCCTTTTCCCGAATAAATTTTGTCATTAGACAGACCGCCCAAAAACATATCGTTACCCGCATAACCATATATTGTATCCTTCTTTACACTGCCCACAATCCCATCATTATAATTTGTACCCCTGATTTTGCCTTTACCTGTATACAAAATTATTTGATCTGATATATGCTTAACTGTATCGTTTTGAATAAAGTAGTCTAATTTTGACTTACTCTTAAAATATTTAGACAATGTAAGCTTATTACTCTGAGTATCAATATTATCTGTAATGATTAAATCATTACCTTTTCTTATATAAGAAAAAACCGTAGTATTGAAATTCGAACCAAACGTAATACTGTCACTTGATGCTGCATTATAAATAACATCATTTCCGAAATCTGAATTAAAAACAAATTCGTCTCTGCCTTTTCCTGCATATACAACATCATTTCCGGAACCTAAACTTATAGTATTATCTCCATATTGAGCATACACGTAATTATCACCGTTACTCATTGTAATTGTGTCATTACCTCGCCCCGCATAAACCTTAAAATTGCCATCCTGTAAAGTAATCGTATCATCGCCAGAACCTGATTTTATTGTAATGTACTCTTTCTTGTTTGTCTTTGCATTGATTGTCGCCATAATAATTTCCTCATTCAACATATAAACACCTACAAAACTATTATTAGCCATTTCTAATGAAAGACAATTAGTCATTCGACTAATTATTTATGAATAATTTTTATATTTATTGTTGGAGCTATTTGTTGGTTTCACCCAATCTACGTTCTTGTATTTCAAATATAAGCAGATGAATGAAAACAGATAAAATCATAAACTCAAAAAAGCGGTCGTTTGACCGCTTTTTTACAACAAAACTGTAACTGTCGAAAAAGACAGTTATATTCTGACAACACCCAAATGTTGCCATATATTCATTTACCCCTACCAGCTTGCTTTAGTTACGCCCGGAAGTAAACCTTGGTGAGCCATCTTACGTAAGCAGATTCTGCAAAGACCGAAATCTCTGTGGAAACCATGTGGACGACCGCAAATGCTACATCTGTTATGTAGTCTTACTTTTGGATATTTGCCCTTTGCTGCTAACTCAGCTCTGTAGTTTTCCTTATTTATCATCGCTTTCTTAGCCATGAATTTATCTCCTTTTTTCTTTTGTTTCTATTCTTAAGTTAAGCATTACTTAACATTTATAATGGATTGCTTCGCTATCGCTCGCAATAACGGAATAAAATATATTTACCCCTACTTTTTCATTCCCTTGAATGGCATTCCTAATTGGAATAACAATTCTCTTGCTTCATCATCTGTATTAGCAGTTGTGATAATAGATACGTTCATACCTTTTACCAAATCAACTTCTTCATAAGTGATTTCAGGGAACAAAGCTTGTTCTTTTAAACCTAATGTATAGTTACCACGACCATCGAAACTCTTAGGGCTGATACCTCTAAAGTCACGAATACGAGGAAGAACTACACAAATAAGTTTTTGTAAGAAATCGTACATTCTGTCACCACGCAATGTAACCATTGCACCGACAGGCATACCTTCTCTTAACTTATATGATGCGATAGATTTCTTTGCCTTTGTAACAACAGCCTTTTGACCGGCAATCTTTGTTAATTGACCTTCAATCGTATCAGCAATCTTTGAGTTGTGTGATGCTTCACCAACACCCATATTTAACACAATCTTGTGCAATCTTGGAATCATCATGTCATTTTTATAACCGAATTTTTCCTTCATTGCAGCTTTTACATCTTCTGCGTATTTTGCTTTTAAATTTTTAGTTTTAGCCATTTTTCTTTTCCTTTTCTCTTATACGTTAGATTTAAGCGAAGTTACTATAAAATAAACGTCCTTAAACCGCGTATTATTTTCTTAGTGCCTCAGCGCCCTAGTAACCTAGTGCCCTCAGACTATACGTCTAATTTTTCGCCGCATTTTTTACAAACACGAACTTTTTTACCATCTATAACTTTATGTGCTACTCTGGTTGCTTTTTCACAAGCAGGGCAGACAATCATTACGTTAGAACTTTCAATAGGTGCTTCAATTTTGTTCAAACCACCTTGAATACCTAACATAGGGTTAGCTTTTTGAGCCTTAGTCTTCATATTCAATCCTTCAACAATTACTTTTGCTTCGGATGGAATAGCTTTTTTTACGTTTCCTTGTTTTCCTTTATCTTTACCAACAGTAACAACAACTCTGTCACCTGTTTTTACGTGTAAAGACTTCTTTGTATCGTTTTTCATTATTATTTCTCCGTTTCTAATGAATGGAAAATTGAAAATTGAAAATTGAAAATTATTTTTTCCTCTCAGAAACGATACTTAATCGTTTCTTTGGCAGAGTGCTTACGCTCACGAATATTTAACTTTCTGTATTATTGGATAATCTTACAAGGAGTTCAATAATCAGCGAAGCTGATGAAGATATTTTCCATTTTCCATTATCCATTTTCCATTTTATTAAATTACTTCCGGTGCAAGAGAAACAATCTTCATAAAGTTGTTGTCTCTCAACTCACGAGCAACAGGTCCGAAAACACGTGTTCCTCTAGGGTTACCGTCTTTGTTTATAACTACGGCTGCGTTGTCGTCAAATCTGATTACAGATCCGTCAGCACGAGAAATATCGTGTTTTGTTCTAACGATAACTGCTCTTACAACTTCTGACTTCTTAACAGCCATATTAGGAGTAGCATCTTTTACTGTTGCGATTACAACATCACCAACTGATGCAAATTTCTTGTTTGAACTACCCATTACTCGGATAACCAACAATTCTTTAGCACCTGTATTATCTGCTACTGTTAATCTGGTTTCTTGTTGTATCATTTTTTCATTTCCTTTTGTTCTACGTTATTCTAATTAGAATGGAAAATTGAAAATTGAAAATTGAAAATTATTTTTTCCTCTCAGAAACGATACTTAATCGTTTCTTCGGCAGAGTGCTTACGCTCACGAATATTTAACTTTCTGTATCACTGGATAATCTTACAAGGAGTTCAATAATCAGCGAAGCTGATAAAGATATTTTCCATTTCCCATTATCCATTTTCCATTTATAAAACTATCTAGCCTTTTCAACAATCTCTGATAAAGTCCAACGTTTGCCGCCTGAAATTGGTTTAGATTCAACAATTCTTACTGTATCACCAATACCACATTCATTGTTAGCATCGTGAGCTTTATAGTTCTTGTTAGATTCAATAATCTTTTTATATTTAGGGTGCGGATCGTAAGATGCAACCTTAACTACAATAGTCTTGTCCATCTTGTCAGAGATAACTACACCTTGTTTTTCTTTCTTAGGCATTTGCTGCCTCCTTTTCTTTAATAACAGTCTTAATACGAGCAATTGTTCTTTTTGTATTTGCTATTGAAGCAGGATTTTCTAATTTGTTAGTAGATTTTTGTAATCTCAAATTGAAAAGTTCCTTTTTCATATCAACTACAAGAGCATTTAACTCATCAACTGATTTTTCACGAATATCTTGTAATTTCATTTTCTTATTTTTCCTTTTTTAATCGTTGGGTTTCACCCAACCTGCTTTCTTACTTTACAAGTGAATAGAGAATAGTGAATAAAATATCTTAGTCACTTAGTCACCTTATCACTGTAACTAATTTTGTGCTTCTTTTTCAACTACCTTAACTTTGATAGGTAACTTTTGAGCAGCTAATTCTAATGCTCTTACAGCAGTTTTTCTATCAAAATAATCTAATTCAAAAAGAATTCTGTTTGGTTTTACAACCGCTACCCAATATTCCACGTTACCTTTACCTGAACCCATACGAGTTTCTGCAGGTTTTGCAGTAATTGGTTTATCAGGGAAAATTTTAATCCATACGTTTCCGCCTCTTTTGATTTCACGAGTCATAGCACGACGTGCAGCCTCTATCTGACGGCTTGTAATCCAGCCAGGTTCAAGCGCTCTAAGTGCATAACGACCAAATTCGAATTGTGTACCTCTTGTTTCAGTACCTTTCATTCTACCTTTCATCTGTTTGCGGAATTTTGTCTTCTTAGGCATTAACATTGTTATTGTTCTCCTATATCTTACTTGTTATCTTCTGCAGATTTTCCGCCACGTCTAGCACGCTTGTTGAATTTTTCTGCTGAATCTTTTGTGTTCTTACTCTTGATGTTTTGATCTGCTTTTTCACCAGGCATTAAATCACCTTTGAAAATCCATACCTTAACACCAATCTTACCCATTATAGTATCTGCTTCCGTGAAACCGTAATCAACATCAGCTCTTAATGTTTGAAGAGGGATTCTACCTTCTTTAGCCCATTCAGATCTCGCGATTTCAGCACCACCTAAACGACCTGATACCATAACTTTAATACCTTGAGCACCTGCTCTCATTGTTCTTTGCATAGCTTGCTTCATAGCACGTCTGAATGCAATACGTTTTTCCAATTGTTGAGCAATTGCTTCACCTACCAACTGTGCATCTAAGTCAATTCTTGCAACTTCAACCACGTTGATTAAGATGTTACGACCTAAGTATTTTGATACTTCTTTTTTAAGATCATCAATACCTTGACCGCCACGTCCTACAACAATACCAGGTTTTGCAGTAACAACCGTGATTGTTGTACTTTGTGATTTTCTATCAATAAGAATTCTTGATACACCTGCTGCGTATAATTTTTTCTTGATAAATTTTCTGATTTTAGCATCTTCTGCTACGAAACCGGCGTAGTCTTTAACCTTAGCGTACCATGTACTTAACCAAGGTTTAATTATTCCTACTCTAAATCCGGTTGGATGTGTCTTTTGTCCCATTTTATGATTCCTTATTTATTTCCATCACTAACTACTACTGTAAGGTGAGAAGTTCTCTTAAGTCTTCTGTAAATACGACCTTGAGCTCTTGGCTTACCTCTTTTGTATGTTGCACTTTCGTCTGCATAGATTTCAGAAATCTTTAATGCGTCTTCGCTTGCACCAAATTTTTCTTTAGCGTTTGCAATTGCAGCAATAAGATTCTTTTCTACAACCTTAGCAGCAAAATAAGGCATAAAACGCAACATAACTTTAGCGTCTTTAACTGCTTTTCCTCTAACTTCGTTGATTACTCTGCGAAGTTTTCTTGCAGTCATTTTTATATCTGTTTGTCTTGCTTTTGCTTCCATTTTTTTATTCCTTTTTCTTACTTGTTTCTCTTGTACGAGATCCCTTCGCAAATAAATAATTCTTTTAGCCCAGACTTATTTCCTGCTCGGGATAACTTATCCGTATAATTCGCCTTTGGCTCATCAACGGCTCAGTTATTTACGTTTTGCTATGTCAGAACCTGCGTGACCTCTGTAAAGTCTTGTAGGTGCAAACTCACCTAACTTGTGACCAATCATTTGTTCAGTAACATATACAGGAACGTGAGTTTTCCCGTTATGAACAGCGATTGTGTGTCCTAACATATCCGGAATTATCATTGATGCCCTAGACCAAGT
>OMPX01000063.1 GCA_900313115.1 uncultured bacterium | reverse complement strand
GTTAAACCAATCGAAAAACAAATGCCTGAAACTCTTGTAATATTGAAGTTTGCAAAAGAAGAAGCAAGAAGAATCGGAAGAAATGTTGTTGGTACAGAGATGTTTTTGCTAGGTATTCTTGCAGAAGGTTCAAGTATTGGTGCAAAAGTTTTAAACGATTTGGAAATAACTTTGAAAGATGCAAGACAAGTTGTTGAACAGCTTATTGGTTACGGAAACGAATATTTTGATAATGAAATAGTGTTTACACAAAGAGCAAAAAATGTTTTGGAAAAGGCATGGAAATTAGCTCAGGATGCAAAAAGAGAACGTATAAATTCTGAAGATTTACTGCTCGCTATTACTTCAGAACATTCTTCTTTGGCAATGAAGGCTCTCGGTCAATTAGGTGTTGACGCTGTTGAAATAAAGTACGGTATTCTAAAAGAGATTGAATAGTTTTGATTAATAAAATTCTAAAATTTATAGACGATTATTCTCTCAATAATAAAGTTATTGTAGTCGCTTTTTCGGGCGGTTATGATTCAATGTGTCTTTTGAATATATTGAATGAAATATCAAGAATTAAAAATTTAAAACTTATTGCAGCACATTATAATCATAATTGGAGAGGGGAAGAAGCTAAAAGGGAGCAAGAGCATTGCAGAGAATTTTGTGTTTCAAAACAGATTGAATTTTATACAGAAACTGCTCCTGACGGTGTCAAAAAATCAGAAGCTGTCGGAAGAGATTTAAGATACGATTTCTTTAAAAGAACTGTTGAAAAATATAACGCTGATGCAGTTGTTACTGCTCATAATTATGATGACAATGCTGAAACAATTTTGTATAGAATAGTAAAAGGTACTGGGGTTGTTGGTTTAAAAGGAATAGCAAAAAACAGAGATATTTATTATCGACCGTTATTAGATGTAAAAAGAGTTGAGATAGAAGAATATTGTAAAGCCAATAATTTGTCTCCAAATAATGATTCTTCAAATGAAAATACTAAGTATAAAAGAAATCTTATAAGAAAAGAAATTTTACCAATTCTTGAAAAAATAAATCCTGAAATAAAAAAATCTTTAACATCATTAGGTTGTGTTGCACAGGAAGAATTAAGTATTGTTGATGAATATTTGAACAAAATTTCAGAAAAACTTTATTCTAAAAACAGAATTATAAGAAATGAATATGTGAAACTTTCGTCTGCCGTAAAAAAGAAGATTTTATATCTGACTTTGTATAACGAAGGAATAGAATATGATTATGAAAAAGTAAATAATTTATATAATTTTATTGAGGGAAATCTGTATCTGGAAAAAAATTCAAAATGCTCTGTTTCGACTTATACGTGGATGGTTATGGACGAACAATATATTCAGTTAGTAAAGCAGCAAACAGATATTGAAATTGAAACAAGTATTCATGCTGAGGGTAATTATTTCTTTGGAAATATAATTTTCTCAATAGAAAAATCTGATAAACGTATAAATACACAGAGTGAAGATGTTGCTTATGTTGATTTGTCAGGTTATAAAGATTTGAAAATAAGAACCAGACGGGATGGAGATTATATATATCCGTTAGGTTTAGGCGGGAAAATGAAGCTCAAAAAATACTTAATCCAAAAAAAGATTCCCCAATATGAACGTAACCAACTTTTGTTATTAACATCAAATAATGAAGTTTTATGGGTAGGTGGAGTTGGAATGAGCGATAAGATAAAAGTTTTAGAAAGACCAACACATAAAATAAGTATAAAAAGAAAAGAGGAATAGGATGAAAACATTTGATTTAACCGATATAAAACCAATATTCAGTGCAGACATGATTCAGGCAAGAATAAAAGAATTAGCCGATCAATTAAACAATGAATATGAAGAGGAAGTTTACGTTATTTGTGTATTAAAAGGTTCTGTAATGTTTGCAGTTGATTTGATAAAACATTTAAAAATGCCTGTTAAATTAGAGTTTATAAGATTATCAAGTTATGGTTCGGGAACTGTATCTAGCGGTCAGGTAAAAGCTATTGATATAACCTTGCCGGATTTAAACGGTAAAAATGTGATTGTAATAGAAGATATTATTGATACAGGTTATACAGCTAAGTTTTTGTCAAACTTTTTTAATCACAATTTTAAGGTAAAATCTTATAAATTTATCGCATTGTTAGACAAAAATTGCAAAAGACAAGTTGATATAAACCCTGATATGTATGGTTTTGAGATAGACGACAAATTTCTTGTCGGATATGGTTTGGATTTAGACGGGTTATATAGAAATCTCGATTATGTTGGTTATATAGAAACATAAAATAAAATCCGTTTCTCTTGAAACGGACTTTTGTAAATTAAGTGTGCTGTGTTTTTATTCTGCATATATTTATGCAGCTTTTGAACCTTTGATTTCAGAAATAAGATATTCTGCAACCCATTCAAAATCTTTGTTACTTTCAGCAGCTTTCTTCAAATAATCAATAGAAGAATCGCCAATTCTGATAAGTGTCATAGCAACAACTCCTCTTGTTAAACCTCTAACAACCTGAAGTTGTTCAACTAATTCAGGAACAGCAGGTGTGCCTATTCCTACTAACATATTTTCAATTTCATTTTTATCTGAATCATTTAACATTGATAATATTTCTTTAACGGATTGCATCTCATTTACTCCATATAAATTTTATTCACATTTTAATTATAATGCTAAAATTTAAATTTCTTGATTTCTTTATCTAATCTTTATATCTGTATTAATAAATTGTAGTTTATCGGACAACGAAGTTGTCCTTAAATGTAAAATTGAAAATGGAAAATTGAAAATTATTTTGTTCGCTTCGCTCACATATATATGATATTAACAGCCGTAAGGCTGTAAAATAATTTTCCATTTTCAACTTTCCACTATAAATTATAGTTATCGTTTTTCCATTGATATTGCGCTTTGTGGGCATGCTATGCTGCACAAAGAACATCCTTGACACTTGTCTTTATCAAGTTTAATTTCTTTTTCGCACATAGAAAGCGCATTATATTCTGATTCAGAACAAATCTTGACACACTTTCCGCAAGAAACGCATTTTTCTTTATCAATTTTGGGATTTACTAAATATTTTTTGTTTAAATCGTTGTGTGCGGTTATTTTTTCTATGGCAATGTTTTTAAGTTCAGAAACATTATTCATTCCCTTTTCTTCAAGATAATTCAAAAGTCCTTTGGTTAGACCGTTTATAATTCCGTAACCGTTTATCATTACTTCAGTACAAATTTGAACAGCGTCCGAACCGACTGCAAAATATTGTACTGCATCTTGCCATGTTGAAATTCCCCCCATTCCAAGAATTGGTAAGTCAGAACTTTGTCTTATTTGTGCAACACATCTCAAACCAATCGGTCTTACAATTTCTCCTGAACATCCGCCATAGGTTGTCTGACCGTCTATAGAAAGATTAGGTTCTAATGTGTCTAAGTTTATTCCCATAAAACCCTGAACAGTATTAATAGCTGCAAAACCATCTGCGTTTGCACGTTCAACAGCCTTTGATATTCTGGTTATATCTGTTACGTTTGGAGTTAATTTTACAAAAACAGGTTTTGTTGCAACATCTTTTACCCAGCCTGTAATAAGGGTAGAAATTTCAGTCGTTGTTCCTATTGCCATACCGATTCCTTTTTCAGGCATTCCATGAGGACAAGAAAAATTAAGTTCATAAGCATCTATTGGTGTTTCATTTAATCTATATACAAGATTATGCCAACATTTTCTGTCGACAGGTGACATTATACTTGCAATAATGACTTTTGTAGGATATTTTTCTTTTAAATAGCGAATCCCGTCACACCAATAGTCTATAGTTTGGTGACTTAATAATTCGATATTTTGAAATCCGATTACTTTATTCTTTTCTTTAAGTGATGTATATCTCGGGCTTGCTTCAATCATTTCCAAATCATCAGGAGTAATTGTTTTTAAAACAGCCCCGCCCCATCCCATTTCAAAAGCTTTGTCGATACTCTCAATTGATGCGGTTGGAGGTGCGGATGCTAACAAAAAAGGGTTTTCAAATTCTATTCCTAATACAGATGTTTTTAATGATGCCATATTATACCTTCCTATTTTTTCCCATTAGAATGGGGATACTATTAAATCAAAGTGAACACGTGCATTTGGCTCCTGATACATTCTGGTATTCATTACAGGGATGCCAAGATAAAGTCTTGCAGTTATATATTTTGAAATTGCCATTCTAAAACCAAAACCTACACTCATTAAGAAATTAGGTGTCCCAACATAGCCTCTATAAGGGAAGATTGCGCCGTGATCACAAAATAGAGCAAATTTAAAAGAGTCCCTTAATCGATATTGTTTTGTACCCTTTGTAAACGGGATATTTATGTTCTCAGGTAAAAATGGTATAGGAAACAACATTTCAGCGCTGACGAAGTAGGCATTAGATGCAAGTAATAAACTTTCAGAATACCCTCTGACACTTGAAATACCTCCAATTTGATATTGTTCAATGTATGCAATATCGTGCGGAGAATATTGTCCTCCGGCTCTTAATGTTCCGATTATGCCGTGAGGCAAGTAATGGACATAGTATCCGTCAGCGTTTAATTTTGTAAAATATTTACTATGATTTCTTATACGGTCCTCAATTATACCGTGTGTTGAATAGATAGAACCGTAAAAGACACTTCGTTTAAAGTTTCTGTGTCCGCCAAATCCGACTGCAAAGTTATAATCTCTGTAATTTGAATACGTAAAATCAGAGATAGTCGCTTTTGAAAATTTAAGGTTTGCAGAAGTGTTGAAGCTTAAAGAACCTTTTTCGCTTTCAATTAACGGATGCGTAATATATGCACTCAAAACGTGTGTGTTTGCACCAAGATCAAAATCTCTATATTGTCCGTTTTTAACTTTGTTGTTTCCATACATGTATGAAACACCAACTCTTGTTCCTCTTTTATTAATTGGAAAATTGTAGTCGACAAATGGATTTTGAGCCCCTCTTGAAAGGTTTATTGCACCTGTTAATCTGTCTTGGAACCCTAAAAATGAATCAGTTGATGCCATGAAACCGCCTCTCAAAAGACCGGTGGTTTCACGTCCAAAACTATCCCACGATGCGGAGAAATGATATGGGAATTTTTCATCTGCTTGTAAAATAATATCTGTTGTACCATATTCTTTACCCGGTTTTAATTTTGCTGATAATTGAATACTTCTTGCATTTTTGTTGAATTTTCTCAGGTCTTTTTCCATGGTTTGAAGGTTTAAGACATCTCCCGATTTGCTGCTGAGTTGGGTTCTTAAATACCACGCTCTGTTAAATTTATTACCTTGAACTATAATATCTCCGATTTTAGCTTCCATAAGTTCTATTTTTAGAACACCTGCACTATAAGCCCCTTCATTCAAATATGCTCTTGCAGTAATTATATTTTTTTTGCGATATTGGTTATTGATAATCGCAATAAAATTATTCAAATCTTCCGCTGTAAAATCTTGACCTTCGGCAAGGGCCTTAAATTTAGAAAGTTCTTTATCTGTAAATATTTCAGATTTTGTGAACTCAATCTTTTTTATATGAATTGTTTTACCATCTTTTTGTATTCTTGCAGGAAGCTGCAAAGTTTCTTCTTCAATAACAGGCTGATCAGTTTTATCTTTTTCTATGTGTGTTCTGTGTGCTCCTTCAAAAGAGTCATAATATCTTTTTGTTCGTTGAGGGTCTGTGATTATACCGGGAGATTCATTTGGTGAAACAATATTTTTGTTAATATCAGGGATTTCTGATTCTACTTTTTGTTTTTTTTCTGATTTATCTTTTCTTGCCCATAGTTTTATTTTTTTATTTTTCTTTTTTGTGGAATTGGAGTTAACAATCGATTCAATTTTATCAGTTTGATTTGAGTCTGTATCAAGAACTAATTTCATAAATTCTGTTTTGAAATTATCCGATGTTTTTGCAGAACTGCTTATTTCGCCCGCACATACATTTCCCGCTGACAAAGTTAAACCAGTCAATATTGTTAAAAGTAATAAACTTTTTTTCAAATCTCTTTTCATATCCAACAACAGAATAAATTAAATAATTTTTATCGTCAAATAAAAATCAAAATAATAAGTTTTATTAAGCTATATTTTAAATTATTGTTTTGTATTTAATAAATCAAAGATTTTTTAAATCGCTTATAGATGTGTTTTCCGTCTAATATATTCTGAGTCTGTGTTTGATAAATATTAATTTATGTAAAAATTAAAAAAGTTATGCAAAAATAAAATTTTATCACGTTAAAATAATATACAGAACTATACTTATAAGGGAATTGACGAATATGCTATCACAAATTTACAAGTTCAAACGCTTAGTTGCGTTTCTTTTGGTTACTATTTTTTGTGTTTCAAATACCTCAATGGCTGTTTTTGCAACTGTTATTACAGAAATTCATCAGAACGGGGTGCCATTTAAGACGGATACTTTAATAAATACAGTTGGAAATATTACTAATATTCAAACAAATACGACTGCTAAAAACGGCACAATCGGTGTTAATACCTTTGGACGTTTTAATGTAGGACAGGGGCATATAGTTAATCTAAACTTAATCAATCAGCAAAATAAACTTGTAAACCTTATATTTGATAGTTCTGCATCTCAAATTCACGGTATCGTTAATTCATATAAGAATGGTAATATTGGCGGTAATGTATTGTTTGCTAACCCTAACGGTTTTGTGATTGGAAGTACCGGTGTGTTCAATGTTGGTTCGCTTACTCTTATGACTCCCAAAGAAGACGTTATGAAAAAGATTTTTGACGGCAATATTCCAAAAGATGATAATGTTGATAAATTGATAACATTTAAATTCGGCAAAGATAATTATTATGTCGGAACAACAGATGATGGAACTCAAAAATTAGAAATGGTTCCCGCAAAAATAACGATTGATGGTAAAATCAATTCCGCAGGCGGTATAGATATAATAAATGGCGGTAGAGATATTACTATTGGTAAAGACGCAGAGTTAAATGCAAATATGTCGTTCACCTCTGATGCAAACGGAGAGAATGTAATTACGTCAGTCGGAACTGCTCCGAGTGTTGCAAGTACTTTTGAAACAGCAATGAATGATGGGAAAGGAATTACAATAATTTCTCAAAATAATTCAAACAATAAGGATTACTTGAGTGCTATTGTTAATATTGAAGGAAAAGTTCATGCAAACGGCGGAAATGTTATTGCTCAGACTGAAATTTATGCTGTTGATAAAGAAAATTCAGGCAGCGGATTAGAAGATGTTTCTGCATCTTTAATAAACGTTAAAAACGGTGCTGATGTTAGTGGTAGTGATGTTACTCTGAGGGCATTGGCAAAACCGGGTTCGTATGATAAAAATATTATGGGATTAAGTACAAATGTCGCAATAACAACTTTAGGTTTGACGGCTATCTTTGAATATTTAATAGATAAATATGTTCACCTCGGTGATCTTTCAACAAAGGTAACAATAGATAGCGGTGCGAAAATTAATGCAGACAGAAATGCTACATTTTATGCAAAATCAGATATTCCGATCAGTGTTAATTTTATAGACAAAGCATCCCCTACAGTAGCCTTTAATTATACTGATTTGGATATTGTAAATGAAGTAAGAGTTAAATCAGGGGCTGATATTACCGCAGGGAATAATTTAGTTGTCCAAGCGGTAACAGCGTTGAATTGCAGTTCAAATGCTTCATCAACGAATATTGTTGATCTTTCTGTTCTTTCAGAGATTGAAAGATTTAACATAAATAAAATACATGAAGCAATTGGTAAGAATGGTTCTTATGCATTGTCTTGGGTTGATATTGATGCAGTAAACAGAGCAATAATTGAACAAGGTGTAAACTTGAATGTAACGAATAATATAAATGTGCTTGCAAGCATGGTGCGTGATGTATCCGTAAAAACCAAAAATGGATGGATTCCTTTACTTGACCATAATCGTGGGATGATAGGGGTTGCTGCTGCTGTCGCAGATGTTGATTCTACAAATGAAGCAATTATGAATGCGGATGCAAATATAGATGGTTCACTTATTGTTAATGCAGATTATGTAGGGAAATTAAATCAAAGTGTTTCAGGTTCATCCGTCTCTCAAGGCGAAGATGGCGAATTTGGTATGGGTGGAAAGGTTGTAAAAGGTATTTTTAAATTCATTACGTTAGGTAAAGTATTTGAAAAATGGGGTGATCTTATTGATAGGGGGTTTGATAAAATTGGCGGAAACTCAAAAGAGAGAATTGTGGCTACATTTGGAAAAATTCATATTGCAGGTGGGTTAAATGTAGCAATGGATGATGCTAAAAATTATGCTTATGTTGGTGATTCCGAAAATAATATAAAACCTGTAATAAATGCAAAAACTGTTGTTGTAGGTTCTACCTTAGAAGACCATAAAAGTCATATTACATCATCCGCAGGTGCTAAAAATGGTGAAACGTCTATTGCTGGTGTTGTTGCTATAAATATGAAAAATTTAGATGCTGACGCCAAAGCTTATGGCGATTTTACTTTATCGGGCGGTTCTATGATATCTGATCCTAACAAAGAAGAATGTGCTTTGATTGTTAGATCAAAAACTGATGTTGAACGTCCGTCAGGATTAGATCCTATATGGGCAGAACTTGATGTTTTGGGTATAAAAACGTATGAAAAAACAAAAGATAAAACTATAACTGACGTTAATTCAACAAATGTAGATGATTATCTTAATAAATTAGGTGTGGGTAATAAGTTGCAAGAAGATATTGATCAAAAATTTTCACTTCTTAATTTGCTTAAAATATTTGATTATATAAATGCTAACGGTGGTATGTCAGGTTTCTTCCAAACATTTGCACAATCAACATCAAGTGCGAAATCAAAAGATACGGATACGAATGCTTGGGCAGG
>OMPX01000096.1 GCA_900313115.1 uncultured bacterium | reverse complement strand
CTGAGCTCTGAATTCTATGTCATGCATCCTTGCGGTCAAGGTTAGCAATCTTGCTTGTGATGACGACATACCCATTGTCTTGCTTGTCTTTCCTTTCTTTTCCCTAGGTTTTGCCATAATTGGCTATTGTATATACGTTTATATCTACGTCATTAATAGACGTAATCTTTAACGTCTACGTCGATGTTGTTACAAACCTTTACAAAGGGGTAAATGTGTTGATATGGCTGTGTTTAAAGATGTTTTATAATAGTTTTAAAATTTATAAATTTTTCTGCTATCTTTCTCAAATTTTCCCCAATTTTGTTACAAAAATTTACAAAAATTCCTCAAAAATTCACTAATTGTTACATTTCTTAAAACTTTATATTTCGCCATTAATCATCGAATAAATTTTTTGAAAATGCAGGTATTTGTATTGCTCTGCTTCAGTTAGTTCATATTTATGCATTTGCTCCCAAGCATTTTTTATAATATTAAGGTCTTTAATTTTTTCTGCATAATTTAGGTAGGCAGTCGCATAAAACTTATCAGTTGATAATTTAGAGGCTTGTTCGTATAACTTAGCTGAGGTTTTTATATCTTCTGTTTGTGAAAGGGTTGTTGCTAAGTTATAGTAATCATCGTCTTGTTTTGCATAACTTTCAGCAAGATTTGTGTAGTGTTGTATATTATCTTTATTGTTCAGTTGTATAGAACATTGTAAGAGTGCATTACATACTGCAAATTTATTATTTGTAATTTTGAGTAATTGTTCAAGCTCAACTATTTCTTTATCATATTCACCTGATATATGGTATTTGTTTGCATTTTCTATATATTCGGACTCAAAGTCTATCATGTAGATTGGTGCATAGCCGATTTTTAAATCTTTTTTTTGTTTATTTATCCAAATATTTAGAATGGTTTCGCTTAAAAATCCTGCCATTCTTTTATACTTATCTTGTTCCCAGCCACCAATGTGTTTCCCTGTTTTTTCAAGGATATCAAATAAAAACGTCAAATACTTTTTCATTAAATCGGTTCTCATTATGTACATATTGTAAAAATGAGATTTTTCTGCTTGGTAGCAATTATTTAGAGCTTCAGTATAATCAGAGTATTCTTGTGTGATAACTTTTTTTAGAATATCTAACAGGTTATTGTTGTGTTCTGTTTTAAAATGTTCGTATGTATTAAGATTTTGTTCATCTGTTCTTAAAATAGGATTTACTGTCTTAGAGTACATATAGCAAGTACAAGGCAAAATAACGTCATAATCTTTTATGTATTCGTGTAAGTCCGAATTGTTTAGTTCGTTGAATAAAGTTAATGATTCTGAATAGTTAAGTCCGAATATTGCAGGGGTATCTGTATCAGAAATGTTTGTAAGGTCGGGCAATCTCCTGTAGTGAGCAAAGCCTATATATTTTTCGCTGCATTTATTCAGATAATTTTTCAATACCCAATATTGTCCTGTTAATTCGCAATAATATGGATTTAAGTGTGATATATTATCCCCCGTTGCATCTGAGATACATCCTTCAAGCTCTCCTTTACCGACTTTAATAGGGACAAAAGTTTCAGATTTATACAAAGGGCTTTCTTTATGATATGCAAGAAATATTTTAACATCAGTTGCCATTTATTTACCCATTCCTTTTATAACGGCATCTTTTACATCTCTCATTGTTGATGTCCAATCATTTTCAGTTTTGCATTGGAACGGTTTTACAGAATCGTACCATCTTACGTTATTTTCATTCAAGTTAAACCATCTGTAGTTAGGGTATTTATTAAAAATACCAAATGTGTCTTTGCCCATAGCTCCTGCAAGATTTAGTATTACATTGTCGCTTGTAATTATTAAATCAAGACCTGCAATTGCATTTGCCGTATCTGTAAAGTCTTTGAAATCTTTTCCTAAATTGATGATTGAAATATCATCAGGCAATTCATCAAGTTGTTTTGTCGTTTCTCCAACCTGTAATGAGTATAATTTTACGCCATCAATTCTTGCCAAATCATAAAACTCTTCAAGCTTGATATCTCGTCCGTTGTAGTTTGCTGAGACATCTCCGCTATATGCTATTCCAATATTGAAAGTATTTTTGTCAAAACTTTTTGGATTATTTGCATATATGTATTGTTTTGTGTACGGAATAAAATGTGTATCAACTCCAAGTGGATAAGGTGTATCCATAAGAGGCATGTGTATGTATTTTTCATTTTTATATTTAGCCAAAAAATCTTTAATATTGCTCATTATTTCAATTCCGTCAGAAAGAATCGGGGATTGTTTAAAGAGTTTTTCTAATTGCGGTTGTACAATCAATACTGTATTTTGGGCGAATTGCTTGACTAATGGCACAAATCGTCCGTACATAATACTGTCCCCAAAGCCTTCTTCGTAATGAATAAGAAGAGTTCTGTCCGATATATCATCTTTGTAGTTCCATTTAAACCCTCCACCTAATATGTTTTTTGGATAGCCTATCGGATAATCGTCTAAATCAAATCTTTCTATAAAATATTTATGTCCTTCATACATTTGTCCCCAACTAATCAGATATAATCCATAGTTGAGTGAGTGTCTTGGTGAGGGGGCAACACTAATAAGTTTTGGGTATAATTCTTTTACCTTTTCTTCGTCATGTCTTTTTTCATAAACTGTAAGCAAGCTTTTTACAATTGTTCCGTCATCAGGTTTAAGTTCATAAGCTTTTAAAAATGCATTAAGCTGCTTTTGTTTAGATACTTCATCATCAATTGCACCATACAGATGTCCCAGTGTATTATACACAAGAGGATTAGTGTCATCCAGAGCTAAATATTGTTCAAAATATTCAATAGCTTTATATGGAATATTCACTGCTGTGTAATAAAAATTTGCCATTGCATGTAAGGTAACTTTTTTATTTGTTGAGACTTTTTCATAAACCTCTATTAGTTGTTGGGCTAAATCAACTCGGTTTAGTTTTCCCAATGTGTATGCAAGTTTATAAAAATCGGGCGGAATAAATGTAATAATATGCATGAGAATATAATAAATAAGCAGCGCATCAAGCCAAGCTTCTTGTGACCATATATCATCAGCCATAGCACGTATGTTTTCTTTATATTCAATATTGTCAGAATCAGCAATCTGTTGAATGTTTTCGAAGGGGTAAATATAAGATGCAAGTGCACCGTCAGGGTCTCCTGTTTTATTTACCTCGTCCCATATAACTGACTCTAATTGATTATAAACATCCAACGGTATGTTTTGTTCAATTGGAGGTATTGTAATCAATGGTGCGCCATTTTCCATTATTGTTATCCCTCTTTATCCAACTATACATCTCTCAATTGAAATACACATTTAGAACAATGCGCTTTTGGCTGTAATACCAAGTTATCTTCCAAGTCAT
Organism: uncultured bacterium; assembly: GCA_900313115.1. Classification (GTDB taxonomy): domain Bacteria; phylum Cyanobacteriota; class Vampirovibrionia; order Gastranaerophilales; family Gastranaerophilaceae; genus UBA2883. Next base: position 9,233 of record OMPX01000096.1, on the reverse strand, counting down.
ACATCTTTGCAATTCTAACAACCAAAGGTTCTCCGCATTTTGGGCAGGCTATATTTTTTTCGTGATTAAGAATACGTTGTTTTATTGCCATAATTACATCATCACTTATTATGATGTCTTTATAACCTCGCTCAAGTGCTGCTAAATCTTCGGGAGAACAGCGCAGAGCCTTTGCCAATTTTTGTCTAAGAGTAACAGGGAGGAATAATTCCTTCCCTGACTCAATATCTTCTATTACAGATAAATCTATATTTGACTTTTTTGCAAGCCCTTTTGCTGACATACCCAAATTATCACGAGTTTGTTGTACAAACGTTGCAAGGGTTTGTTCCATTTGTATATCCCCTTTATCCTACTCTGTTCATCAAATATATTTTATATTCTGCAGGCATAAGTTTGTTCATTGTTATCTCACTCATTGGTTCTTGCAAATATTCAGGAACATAATCTGTCCCATTGAATTTGTATTCTGCCATAAGCTGATAATCACAAGGTAGAACAATAGTCTTATCAAAGACTTCTCTGCCTTCTCTTATTTCAGTATATGAACTGTCATTTTCTTCAACCAAGAATTTTTCGGTTGGTGAAGAATAATTTGCCATAATCATTAGAGCATCTTTAGCTTCTGTTGTTTTTAGAATTTGCCAAGCAACAAAGCCATCTTCATCTTGTCTTACGATATGAGCTTCTCCCTCGGTGATTATATCGCAATTTTTAACAAATCTGTCAATAGCATCAAATCGTTTATAAAATTCATCATCACAATTGCGCTTCATTGCTATTTCAGAACCAATAACTTCTTCAATACCTCGTTCTGTGTAAGATTCATCACCATCAATGTATAACATTGGTCTTTGCGCATTTCTTCCTCCCGGTAAAAATTTATATTTGAACCATTTGAATAGTGCGCCATCTCTGCCAAGTTGTCCCGGGAATCTGTCAATAGCTTCAAATTCTCCATCTTGGTTGTTGTATGTTTTTAAAATTGAAAGCGGTGTTTTGTTTGAATCCAATTCTATGTTGTAATTTGATAGTGCTAAATTGTCTTCAACGATTGTTTCAGGAGTCTTTGAACTTTGTGAAACGATGTCGTTGCCCCAAAGCAAATCAAATCCCATATCTTTATGGTATTCTTTGTAAAAATTATCCCATAGCATGTATTCAGCAAGTGTTGCAAAATACAAAACATTTTCTTTCATTTCAGAATTGAGTTTTCCTAAAACTCTTCTTGGTGCTCTGTAGCTAATAGGCACACCGTCTTTTTCCGAAACTTCATCAACAATATGGTCTATATGGTCAACTCTAAACCCGTCAAAATTGAAAAATTCTTGTAGTTTCTTCATGTAATTTATGAAATAAACTACAACATCATGGTTTTCTTTTCCGTTTTCAAGCTGAATGAAATAATATGGTGTTTGACAGTCAAGGTTAGCAAATTCTGTTACATCTTTTCCTTTGTAGTCATAATGTTTAAATACAGGGAAAGATGCGCATTCACTCATTGTGTCAAAAACAGGTATTCCTGATGAACACCACGCACCACCAGGTGCAGGCCATAATCCTTCATGAATCAGTGCTTGAATCATAACCCCTTGATTTGTTATTTCGTTTTCTTCTAATTTTTTATTAGTTCCTGCAACTTCAGCCAAGATACCTTTGACTTTTTTTACAATCTTATCCTGAATGCTTTTTTCCATCATTTGTTCAGATAAGTATTTTTTATCCTCAACTAAAGCTGCATCAAGTTTATCATAGATTTCTCTGTAATAATCTGTCAGCGTTGCTCCGCCTGTTCGCATTGCAGTCTTATACATTTCTTTTACAAGTTGTATATCGTCTTTGTTAACTTCATCTTCTAATTCTTTTGCAACTTTATCAATTGCAATATCAAGTTGTTCTGTTAAAGCATTTATATCGTACCATCTCGCAATGTATGGATTAGCTAAAACAGCTTTTGAGAATCTGCCTGTTTGCGGTAATACATCATAAATTACAGGGTGTCCTGCAAGTTGTGCGAATGTGATAAAAATTCTTACTTGTTCTGTTGCGTCAGCGCCAGTTAGTTCTTTTAATTTTTTATCTTCTAAAGCAGGACTTGCTTCAGATGATGTTGGCAAGTATGCACATCCAAAATCACGTGGATGAAATGGAATCAAATATACTGTTGTGTTGAAGATTCCTGCATCTATATTACCCGTTGGTAATATTGCAAGTTGTCTTAACCAATTAATCATTTTACCTGTGTGTTCAGCAGAATTGTCGCCTAAACCTGCAAGATTAATTAATTTTATGTCATGACCTTCTTTTTGTATCCATTTTGAGTTTGTTACGTTATTACGAGCAAGAACACTTGGATTGCCAAATTTTAAAGAACCGTTAATTAATACTCCGTTTTGCTTCCACTTTTCTTCTACTGCTAATATTACTTCCGCATCTGAAAGTTCTGAACATGCTTTTGAGTATGAAAACGGAATATATCCGTATTTATCCATTAAATCAAGTATATAATTTCTTCTTTCGTCAGAAATTGTATCTGTTGGGTATAAACTCTTTAGTTTTGTCAAAAATTCATTTGTAACATGTGAACGATTGTGGTCTGTTTTCTTTTTAAATAAAAAATCTAGCATAATAACATAACTCCTTTTTTACTTGAATAATAGCATATAAATAGGATATACACAAAAAACTTTCACAATAGTTAATATATCTTATACAGTTGAAAATGAACATCTTAAAATATATAATTTTTTTATGGAGATATTAAATGATTTAAAAGAAATAAAAAATTCTTGTATCGGCTTAGGTTTTTTTGACGGATTACATTTAGGACACAGAGAATTGTTGTCTGTTTTGGTAAAAAAAGCTCAAAACACTAATTCAAAATCAGTTGTTATTTCATTTAAAAATAGTCCTGCTGAAAAGTTTTTTTCTGATGTTAAATATATAAATTTAAGAGGCGAACGTGAAAATTTAATAAATCAGATGGGTGTTGATTACTTGATTGAGCTTGATTTTGACGATAATCTTGTTAATATTACCGCTGAAAATTATCTAAAAAATGTGCTGGTTAAATATTTTTCTCCTAAGTTAATCATCTCAGGTTTCAATCATACCTTTGGTAAAAATAAGCAGGGGAACAGTGAATTTTTGAAAAATAATCAATCAAATTACGGATATAAATATATTCAAATAGAACCTGTGAAATTTAATGATGAAATTGTAAGTTCAACCTATATAAAAGAGTTATTAACGAAAGGAAATATCAGCAAGGCTAATTTGATGTTAGCAACCCCGTTTACTATTAGCGGAGTCGTGGAAAAAGGTAATCAGATAGGACGACAAATCAGTTTCCCGACGGCAAATATTTCGTACCCTAAAGAAAAAGTAATCATTCCTTACGGTGTGTACAGTGTAAACGTAAAATATAATTTCAAAACATATAAAGGTATGTTAAATTTTGGAATAAAACCTACAATAAATCGGTTAGATAAAAAACCTGTTGCGGAGGTTCATATTTTAGGTTTTAACGAAGATATTTACGATGAGTTTATTGAAATAGAAATACTAAATAAAATAAGAGATGAGCAGAAATTTAGTTCATTAGATGAATTAAAAAAACAAATAAAAAAGGATATACAAGCATGTTAAAGGTTGTAATTATTGGTTATGGAGAGATGTTTAACAATATCGTGGCAGGTACTCTAGATTCAGGCGCAAAAATCGTTGGTGTTTTTCGTCACGACAGAATAAAATATCCGAGATTTATACGTTGGTGCAAAGATATGATCAATCCTGATACTGATTATAATTATATTAAAAGCTATAAGTTACATGAGATAAAAGCAACAAGTGCAAATTCTGAATGTTTTAGAAAACAGCTTTTAAAACTCAATCCTGATATTATGATTGTTGCTTCGTGGAGTGAAAAATTAGATAAGAAAACATTTGATATGCCTAAAACAGCAACCTTAAATGTGCATCCTTCTTTATTGCCAAAATACAGAGGACCTAATCCTTATATTCAGGTTATTAAGAACAAAGAAAAAAAATCAGGTGTTACAATTCATCTGATGGACGAAGGTTTTGATACAGGTGCTATCTTAGATCAAAGAAGTGTCGATATTCTTCCTAATGATACAGGAAAAGAATTAAAAGCAAAAATTGCGCTTAAAGCGAGAGGTGCTATTTGTGAATTGTTGCAAAAAATGAGTGAAGATGTGGTTTTCCCTGTCCTTCAAAAAGAAGAGAATGCAACTTATTTTTCTAATGATTTTGATACAGATATTGATTTTTCAAAAACAACAGATGATATTACTGCAAATATAAGAGCTTTACACCCTTGGGCAAGAATGTATTTTTATCATAACGGCAATGCATTATATCCAAATCCGTACCGATTAACTGTTATTGATGCTGACACCGAAGGAAAGCAAATTGGAGAAGTTGTTGCTACAGATTTTAAAGATTGTAGTATAACGGTTGTGTGTTCTGATAATAAACTTTTGCGAATGGGTGGTATCAAGTTATATGGTTGCTACAAACGGTTTCTGACAAGAGGATATATAAAACGTGCTGTGAAGATAGGCGATGTATTGAATAAATAATTATTAACCGCTCACACTCCCTCTGAAAGTCAACACTTTCAGAGAGTCGCGTTTCGCCTTTCGTGACATGCTCTTTTGAGTTATTCGGCTGGTCGTAAAAGCGTGGTTTTGCTCAACGTTACGAGTTCCGCTCCGCTTCACTCTACCGAAAACTCAACTCATTCCTCTGCTCATCAAATACGCCCCTCGCAATAAACGGAACCGCTCACACTCCCTCTGAAAGTCAACACTTTCAGAGAGTCGCGTTTCGCCTTTCGTGACTTTGTCACTCATTCCTCTGCTCGGGGCTAAAAAAAAAGAGTCTTTCGACTCTTGGAATTAAGAATAGCTGGAAGTATGAAAAAGATTTAATACACTTATTAAAATCAAAATACTTTTTTCTGTTAATTAGCCATGTAGTTAAATTTGTGTTTAATACATAATTCTTTTGTTTATAGAAATTGTTATAAAACTTGTGAACTTTGTTTAATTTTGATAAAATGATTGTATGGAGAAGGTTGATAGAAAAAATAGAACATCAAGACTAAGGCGAAATGAATTGATTATATGGTTGATTATTCTTGTTATTTTATCATCCATTTGTGTTTTCTTATGCAAAAAATACGATGATACATACGTTTCTCATACAATATATATGCCTGATGTAGATGGATTGATTGTCGGTTCTCCGATACATATTATGGGGATACCTGTCGGATACGTTACAAAAACCAAGATTATCAATGAAAATGAAATAAAAGTAGTTTTTAAATTAACTAATCGTTCCATAAAGCTTCCCAAAGGTACGGTTGCCACGGTCGAGTTTAGCGGTTTGGGCGGTTCAAAGTCGTTAGAGTTATACCCCCCTGATTCAGGTAAAATCCCAAATGAATTAGTGGGTAAAAATGATTATATTTTGGTTGACAGACCAAAACGATTAAGAGATTCGATGTCATTATTGTACCAAATGTATAAAACGCTGATGAATATTATATATACGGTCACTATTTTTAGTAAAGATGTTTCGGGACCCGCTGATGATATAATGAATATTGGCGGTAAAATGCCTGATTTTGCAGAATTTATTGATTCTGCAGAGTCATATATGAACCATTATGAAATGAATAGAAAAAAAATAAAATCAATTATGTTTAAGGATAAGTAGTATGAACAATTTAAGAGTAATAAATAACCCTGTTATATGTCAAAGCTTGTGTGCAATGCGTGATAAAAATACAGATAGTCTTGGGGTACGAATTGCAGCAAGGAAAATAACAAGAATTTTGCTTTATGAAGCGTCAAAAAATTTGCCGCTTGTTAACAAAGAAATAGAAACCCCTGTTGCAAAATTTTATACTCAAGACATTGCTGATGATATTAATATAATTATTTCCCCTATACTTAGAGCAGGATTGATTTTTACGGATGAAGCAATTGATATATTACCGAATGCTTGTATTAGACATATTGGTATGTATAGGGATGAAAAGACATTAAAGCCGATTTGGTATTATAATAAGGTACCAATGCTATCATCTAATCCTGAAAAATTTTATGTTTATATTACGGATCCAATGCTTGCTACAGGTAATTCTATGTTGGAAGCTGTTAGATTATATGCTAAAAAAAATATCCCTGTTAAAAATATTAAAAGTTTGAATATTATAGCAGCTCCTGAAGGAATTGAACTATTACATAAAGAATTTCCTGAGCTTGAAATTATCACGGCAGCTGTTGATGAACGACTTAATGAAAAAGGTTATATCGTTCCCGGTTTAGGTGATGCAGGAGACAGAATATTTAATACCGTTGTTAACGAAAAAGAAAGTATATATATGAATTTATGATAAGAAGGTGATTTGTTATGAAAAGAGCAATTATAATGGTTATTGATTCAATGGGTATAGGTGCTATGCCTGATTATGCAGAGTTTAATGATGTTGCTGAATGTAATACGTTAAAAAATGTTTGTCATTATAATAAAGGTTTGAATGTTCCAAATATGGCAAAAATTGGTTTAGGTAACATTCAAGACTTTGAAGGAATTAGTCAAACTAATTCTCCAATTGGACAATACGGAACTTTGCAAGAAAAATCAAAAGGTAAAGATACGACTACCGGACATTGGGAAATTGCAGGTTTGGTCTCAGAAAGACCATTTGCAACTTTTCCGAATGGTTTCCCGTCTGAGTTAATCGATAAATTTATAAAAGAAACGAATTGCGGCGGAATATTAGCTAATATCCCTGCTAGTGGCACTGCTATTATCGAGGAATTAAATGAGGAACATCATAAAACTAAGTTCCCAATTATTTATACAAGTGCTGACAGTGTTTATCAAATTGCTGTTGATACCGATTTAATTCCGCTGGATACTTTGTATGATTGGTGTCGTATTGCTCGTAGATTGCTTGATGAAGGCGATTATCACGTTTCGAGAGTTATTGCAAGACCATATAAAATAATTGACGGAAAACCTACAAGAATAGGTAAAGACAGAAGAGATTATTCTGTTGAGCCGACAGGAAGAACACTTTTAGACGAGGTCAAAGAAACAGGTGGTGAGGTTGTTGCTATAGGTAAAATTGAAGATATATTTTCAAAGGCAGGGATAACTCACGCAATTCATACAGGCTCAAATAAAGAAGGACTTGAATTGACTCTGAAAGCTATTAAAGATGAACTTGATTTAGATTCAATAAGATATTCTTCTGTAAGTAAATTTGAACCGAATAAATCTATAATATTTACGAATCTAGTAGATACAGATATGTTATATGGTCACAGAAACAATGCAGAAGGATATGGTAAGGCAATAGAAGAAATTGATGAATATGTGGGTAAAATGTTGCCTTTGCTAAATGAGGATGATTTGTTTATTATTACTGCTGACCACGGTTGTGATCCGACAGTTCCCGGAACTGATCACACAAGAGAATATGTGCCGGTTCTTTATTATTCAAAAAATATTGTGCCAAAGGATTTAGGTTTAACACTAGGTTTTGACAGTATTGCAGATAGAATAAGACAATGGTTGAATAATTAATTAAATAATTAATCGCTTGAATATATGTATTATTTATTATATACTAAAATCGTACCTTGTTCGGAATAGGTATGTGGCAATAACGGGGACTTTCAGAGAGTTTTCCCATTAAATAGTAAAGGAGAATAAAATGAACGTAAGAGTAGAAGATTCTTGTATAGCTTGCGGCGCTTGTGAATCAATTTGCGACGCTGTATTTTCAATTGAAGATAAAGCAGTTGTTAATGAATCAGCTGTAGCAGGTAATGAAGACAGCGTACAAGAAGCAGCAGATGCTTGCCCTGTTCAAGCTATTGTTGTTGAATAATAGATTACTTATAGTTTTTTAGAGGGGTTGAAGTAATTCAATCCCTCTTTTTGATTTTATTTTGAGTTACATAAATATACAGACACACTCCTTGCCGCTCTACCTAAAGATAACGGTAGAAACATATCGTTACATTATCAAGTGTAAAAAATTGCACTTTCAAATTTTTAATATATTTATTCTGAAACGAGTTCAGAATGATAATATAATTTAATTTGAAAGTTTATAACAAATTATGTAAATTTCTGGACGTAAATTTTATTTCATAATAAAATATCTTTAGGAGATTATTGTGGATAAGAATTATACAACTGATGCAATCAATTTGCGTTCGTATGACTTGAGTGATGCGGACAAAATTGTTGTTATGTATTCAAAAGAATACGGTATAATTCGCTCAGTTGCAAAAGGGGTTAAACGTCCTAAAAGTAAGCTTGGCGCAAGAATGGATTCGCTCGTCGCAAATACGTTACAATTTTCCCGAGGGCGAAACCTTGATACTGTTTGTCAGGCTCAAACAATAAATTCTTTTAAAAAAATCAGAGAGGATATCTTAAAACTCTCTTGTTCATCATATATTTCAGAAATAGTTGCAAATTTTGGTCTTGAAGAAGATCCAGCCTCTGAGGAAACGTATAATTTGCTGTATTCGGCACTTCTTGGAATTTCTGAATCTAAAACAAAAAAAGATATTTTGATATCTGTTATAAAATTTCAGCTTAAAATGATGCTTATATCAGGAATTGTTCCAGAACTGGATACATGTCTAATCTGTGGACGTCGTATTGCTGACGAACCGATGTATTTCTCTAAGGAAAGATGTGGTGTTGTCTGCTGTAATTGCAATGAGAATCATTATGTATCTCTAAAAATGCATAACAAAATTCGTGATTTTTTGGTCACATTGTTGCAGTTTGATTTCAATAGTATTAGTGAATACGAACAAAAAGCAACAGACAAGGTCTGCATAGTCTGTTTTAATCTCTTAAAAGAATATATAACAGCGCATTCAGACAAGCGTTTTAAAACTGATAAACTTCTTGCTGAAGTTCTATAATACTACTTGTGTCCCGACAATAATTCGGTGCGAATTTCCTGCGAAATTGTCTTCTCTGAACACATAATTGAGCATTATTTTTAATGCCTGACCTTTTATAAAGTAATTTAGCCCTGTTGAATATTCTCTTGTCTGATGCGAAGAATTATGTGTATCTGGAGTAAACGAATCAAATCTGGCTACCAATTGAGCTTTTGGGGTTAAATCATAGTATAAGGTTGTGTAATACCCTCTTGAATG
>OMPX01000065.1 GCA_900313115.1 uncultured bacterium | reverse complement strand
CCACCACCAATTGGAATCAAATATCCTTCATTTTTATCATTTATTATATCATCATAAGTGCGGTCGCTCTCACATTTTATTTTCATAAAATCTAAAATACTTGTGCTAATTCCATTAGTATAAAACATTTCCCCTAAACCATAGAAATACAATTTTTTAAACCAATTAATTTGCTCATCATTTATATAACCAGCTTTTATTACTACATTAGGAGAACAAGTAGCCTTCCAATAGTTTACCAATTCCATCATACCTATATGAAAAGCTGCATTTTTACAGTTTTCTATTAATCTATCATCTACATTTATATTTTTCTTTGATATTCTAACCTCTGGCTCAAATGTCGTTAAATCCTTAATCTCATATTTTAATTTTATAATTATCTCATCATCAGAATTTTTTACATCAAAACTATGATATATGAAAGTATCATACTTTTCTCGCAAATCTCTGAATTTTTTTGAATTATCTAACATACGCCTTCCTCCATTCTTTTACAATTTTACCATAGTATAGGCTTGTTTTACAATACTTATACGAAATAAAATAGGTTTAGATTATAATATCCCGCAAAACTCTTGACAAGTTTAAAAAAAGGTAGTATATTAATACTAATTTAACACATATTATCAAGAGTGGACGAGAGATTCGGCTTTAAGACTCCACAGCAACCTGCATTAAGCAAGGTGCTAAAACCGACAAAGCATATAGCTTTGGGTGATGATCTATTTATTAAAACCTTTGCTACTATGCGCAAGGGATTTTTTTTATGTATTTGATAATACCTGTGTTTTGAAAGAAAGCGAGGATTGATATTTATGATTAAAAAACTATTTACATCTGAAAGTGTAACAGAAGGGCATCCAGACAAATTATGTGATTACATATCAGATTGCATATTGGATGCATATTTAAAAGAAGACCCACAATCAAGGGTAGCCTGTGAGACAGTTGCAGGAAAAGGACTAATATTAGTAACAGGAGAAATCACATCAAAAGCCAATATTGACATTGAAAAAGTTGTAAGAAATACAATAAAAGAAATTGGATATACAGATGAAAACACTGACATTAGCTATGAAAAATGCAATGTAATTATTAATATTTCTAAACAATCAGCTGATATTGCTTTAGGAGTGGACAAGTCTTTGGAAAGCAAAAATGCTGAAAATACCAACACTACTAATCAAACTGAATCATCAGCAGAAAAATCTGAAGGTGCTGGAGACCAAGGAATGGTCTTCGGATTTGCCACAAATGAAACAGAAAACTACTTGCCTATGCCAATTTATTTAGCGCATAAGCTATCAAAAAAATTAACTGAAGTACGAAAAGCTAACGAAATTCCATATCTAAGACCTGATGGAAAAGTTCAGGTTACTGTTGAATATGAGAATGATAAGCCTGTAAGAGTTGACACTGTTGTTGTATCAACACAACATGAAGATGGAATAGACTTGGAAATTCTAAAAAAAGATATAAAAGAAAAGGTTATAAACACAGTAATAGACTCTAGTTTATTGGATGAGAACACAAAGTATTTCATAAACCCAACAGGAAGATTTGTAATAGGTGGTCCGCTTGGAGACACAGGACTTACAGGAAGAAAAATAATTGTTGATACTTATGGTGGATTCAGCCGTCATGGAGGCGGAGCTTTTTCTGGAAAAGACTCAACAAAAGTTGATAGATCTGGTTCATATATGGCAAGATATATTGCTAAAAACATTGTTGCTAATGGTTTAGCAGATAAATGTGAAATCCAAATCTCCTATGCAATAGGTGTAGCAAAACCAGTTTCAATTTTTGTTGACACTTTTGGAACAGGCAAAGTTTCAGATGATGAAATTATTTCAATAATTAACAAAAACTTTGACTTAACACCTAGAGGAATAATCAACTGCTTAGATTTACAAAAACCAATTTATTCAAAAACAACAAACTACGGACATTTTGGGAAAGAAGGTTTAAGTTGGGAGCAAATCATTAAATTACGATAAATGACCCAATGGGGACGAGGCAATTTGGATGAAAAAGCTGGGGTGAGACCGCCTGTGATATAACTGATAAGCGGGGTTTGACTTCAAAATACATATCATGTAATT
>OMPX01000067.1 GCA_900313115.1 uncultured bacterium | reverse complement strand
GGCGAGACGGGAGTATCGCCGCATAAAGCCGACGCAGCGGCGCAGATTTTTTTACAAAAAATCAAGCCAATCTCGTCGCCCCGACCAGATTTAACAAGTCGTCAGAAATGGCGATTTTTTTATTATATACTTAGCTTTTCAATAAGTCTGTGTGTATATTTTTAAAATAGCTTATCCTACCGGTTACACGGACTTTTTATGATGACACTGTAGAAAAATCAGGCAATTATCTAACCAAAAATTTTTTATTCAAAACATATTGCTGAACTTGTGCCGGATCGTATTTTTTAATATTGTTGAAAATGTTTAATTCCGGATTATTTTTCATTATTTCCATCAAACCTTTACCAACTTGTACTGCCAATGTATCATCTTTTGAGCGCAAACTGCTGATAAGAAATTTTTTGTTTCCATTTGGCAATTCTTTGAGAATTTTATCTTTAACGTAATCTTGGTAAGTTTTTTGGAATAGTTTTGTTAATTTATTAATATCCGTAATGACTTGGTCTTGCAAAACAATAGACATTCCGAAAAATGCACCAGAACGACCAGCCGCATCGGAGAAAAGTTTTCCTTCCGGCGGATACATTAAATAACTGTAATATGTATTTCCACTGGGAAGACGTTGAATATGTAGTTGATTTCCTTTACGATTATCAACATAGTTAAGCTCTAAGTATCTATAATCTTCTTTTGGACAATCAGAACAACTAAATCCCAAAGGAACACCGTATAGAATAAATCTGGACATACAATTTCTCCATTAAAAACCATAGTTAGATTGTAACACATATTCTGATTAGATGCAACATAATTAAGTCCGTAGATTGCACGATGCCTCCGACAAAATACACCAAACTCCGCCTTTGTGGTGGGCTTTTTTGTGTTTAAATCGGGGTGGCGGATGAGGAACACGCGAGGAAGCGTGTTCGACAAGGAGGCTTGGCGAGACGGGAGTATCGCCGTATAAAGCCGACGCAGCGGCGCAGATTTTTTTAATAAAAAATCAAGCCAATCTCGAAAGCCCCGACCAAACTTAACAAGTCGTCAGAAATGGCGACTTTTTCTTTTATTTTCAATAACTTAGGCGAGTCCGCGTTATATGTTTTTAAAATAGCCTCTCTCAACCAAATATACGGACCTATTAGGTTGACTATAAAATAAACTCGGTTAATTATAAGAAGGATCTTTCTTGTTATATAACATTTTTTCTATATTGCTTGTCGGCTCATTTTCTGTTTTTTGTTTTTCAGGTAAAGATAAATCTGATTGCTTACCATCTTTAATTTTTTTACCTAGCTGTTTATGCTTTTGCCATTCTTTTTCTGTATATGCATCAAATTTATCTGCTTTTAATACAACCAAGGAATCTACCATCCAAAAATATCTGAATTTTCTATCCTTCATATCAGATACATAAATGCAGTCATAATCTTTTTTCAAGGCTTTAACATCAAATTTTATAAGTTCGTATGTTTCATTATAAAAGTAGGGTTTCAAATCCTCCATAGAATAAGCAACTAAACAGCGGCAGTCTTTTTTGGGTTGAATATAATAAGCTTTTGCACCTGTTGTCCAACAGGTTTCCCCCATACGCTCGCTCCAATTATACCATGCAGAATGTCCGTTTTCTGTTTTGGGAGATGCCCAAAGACCGCCGGAAAACTTATTTGGAAGAGTTCCATTATAAATTGTTTTAAATTTTCCAGCAGAAGGTTTTTCTTTACCCATAAAAATATACTCTAAATCAGGCAATTTATCAACACGAGGTGCCAATTGTGATATTTGAGTATGTGTTAAATTTTCAATATATTCTCTTATTTCCGGATATTTCTGAACTAATCGATAGAGAAAAGAATTTGTTTTAATACGCGAAGCATTATCATTATTAGGAGATTGATATATTCGACTAGCAACATCCAATACTTTATGTCTTAGAGAAGGTTTTCTATCAACAATATCATCAATAACTGCACAAACCCTTTTGATTACTTCCTTATCAAATCTTTCTAATGGTAAATCTTGCAATAATTTAATTACATTGAGACTTTTTTCCGTATTACTATCTGTGAATTTTTGCACACCTTCCAAGCAATATCTTTCTACGTTAGAATCAGTTGCATTCTGGATAAAATTGCAAAGTTGTTGATATGAACTTTGTTCCAAGCACTTTAATGTGAAATCAATACATGTATCCTTATTATTCATACACAAACCTC
>OMPX01000091.1 GCA_900313115.1 uncultured bacterium | reverse complement strand
TCTCATTTTAGGGTTCCAGTGTCTTGTTTGGTGTCCGAAGTGAACGCCTGCTTCCAATAAATCTACTAATGACGCAACTGCCATAGTCTTTCTCCTTTTCTTGCGAAACATAGATTGTTATCAATCATTTTCGCATATTTTTCTACCTTACTACGGGCTACCCGCTCCATCGAGAGTCAGAGAAAAGAGTCTTTTCTTAAAAGAGATGTCCTCTTATAGAGAGCTGCCCCTCAAAAAGAGTCCCCTGTAAAGAGTTGCCCCCTTTATTCCAACCACGACTAGGGTTTAACCTATCGAGCCAGTGTAACCACTGTCAGAATATTATAAACATGGTTATAAATCAAGGAATTAGTTAATTTAAGTTAAATTATATAAAACACAAATTTACATTTTTTAACAGATTCCGCAAATTTTACTCACAAAAAAATTTTAATATAATAAAGATATGTCGACAGAAAATGTGAAGAAAAAACAAACAGTTTCATCTGAAAATATGATGGCAAAAATTGCTAATGCTCTTGATGCTAAAGATGGTCAAATTGACCGGAAAATAAGCAAAAAAGAGTATAATATTTTTGCTGAATATACAGGTCTTAAACCAACAGACAAAGAATCTGTTGATATTAGTTATGCAATAGACGAACTAAACAAACTGGTTGATCAAAATCCTGCAAAAATTGTTAATTATGCAAGAGATTATCTTGGAATAAAAACAAAGCTTCATAGAGAAGAAGAACCGCTGCCGCAAGCTGCACCAAACGAAAAACCGAGTTTGAGTGATACTTTATGGGATAATTTTGTCGATACAACATTAGGCACAGTAAATCCCGCACTCGGTATCGCAAGCAAAATGCGGAGATTAACTAAACCGATTATCAACCACGCAGTTGGTAAATACATGGATAGCCATAGTATTCCCGAAATACAAGAAGCAATCAGAACATGCGCTGATACGTGTTCAAGTACGCTTTCGTTAGCATCTAAATTATTACATATATCTGTAACTGCATCAGAGACAACTGTTGGTAATCATGGTGAATACAGGGTGCATTCTCCTCAACAGTCCAGAACAAGACTTTCTCAATTAGGAATGCATGAAAATGATACTAATGCGTACGGTGATACTATTGATCATTTTACATCTGACAAAATGAGCTTAAAAACTGTCGAATTTTCAAAAACTTCACAAGCATCAAAAGTTATAAGTAACTCGGAACTTGTAAAGCTTGCTGTTGAGGCGTGGGAGCAAGACGGCTGTCCTCAGAAGAAATATTACTCAGGTTGTATGAATAATAAAACAGATGAGTTATTAGGTATAAATTCCTGTTGCATTACAGTGACAAATAAAACAGATAATGGCTCAAGTATAACTTATACAGGGTATGTAGAAGATGTATATGACTATGCAGAGGATTATTCAAATAAAAAAGTATACTCTTCCGATACGGTAGACATGTTAAACAGTGCTGCATACAAAGCCCAACAAAAAGGTGCCATAAAACCATATAGAGTGCTTATTCCATTTACAACAACTGTTGATAAAAAATAAGGTTTAGCAAACGAAGTTTGCTAAACTATAATTTATTCCCCCCTCTTGATATATTTGAATATTTTTTGTATTATACAAGTATGCGCATATAAATAGGAGAGAGTAATGTTCGAACGTTTTACAGAAAAGGCTATAAAAGTCATAATGCTGGCTCAGGAAGAAGCTCGCAGACTTGGTCATAATTTTGTAGGGACTGAACAGGTATTGTTAGGTTTAATCGGTGAAGGAACCGGTGTTGCCGCTAAGACTTTAAAGTCTATGGGTGTAAACCTTAAAGATGCTCGTGTGGAAGTCGAAAAAATTATTGGCCGCGGCTCCGGATTCGTTGCGGTAGAAATACCGTTTACCCCTAGAGCAAAAAGAGTATTGGAATTGTCTTGGGATGAAGCAAGACAGTTAGGTCATAACTATATAGGTACAGAACACTTGTTGTTAGGACTTATTCGTGAAGGCGAAGGTGTTGCGGCAAGAGTTTTGGAAAACCTTGGTGTCGATCTTAACAAAATCAGAACTAATGTTGTTAAGATGTTAGGCGAATCAAAATCTACGACTGCATCAGGCAGTTCAAGCAGTAGTTCTTCATCATCTTCATCAAGTGCATCAAAGGTTAAAACTCCTAGTCTTGATGAATATGGTACAGATTTGACACTTGCTGCGTCTGAGCAAAGATTAGACCCTGTTGTCGGTCGTGATAAAGAAATTGAAAGAGTTATTCAAATCTTAGCAAGAAGAACTAAAAACAACCCTGTTCTTTTAGGTGAACCGGGGGTTGGTAAAACCGCAGTAGCGGAAGGTCTTGCTACAAGAATTGTGAATGGTGAAGTCCCTGATATTTTAGACGGTAAAAAAGTTATTCAGCTTGATATGGGCTTGCTTATTGCAGGTACTAAATACAGAGGTGAGTTTGAAGAACGTTTAAAGAAAATTATGGACGAAATCAGACAATCAGGAAATGTTATTCTTGTAATTGATGAAATGCACACTCTTATCGGTGCAGGTGCAGCAGAAGGTGCAATCGATGCTGCTAATATTTTGAAACCTGCTCTTTCAAGAGGTGAAATACAGGTTATCGGTGCTACAACCTTAGACGAATACAGAAAGTATATCGAAAAAGATTCAGCACTTGAAAGACGTTTCCAATCAGTAATTATTGATGAACCTACAATAGATGAAACTATTGAAATTATCAGAGGTTTGAAATTCAAATATGAAGAACACCACGGTTTGATTATCTCTGATGATGCAGTAGTTGCAGCTACTAAACTTTCATCAAAATATGTTACTGACAGATTCTTACCTGACAAAGCTATCGACGTTCTTGACGAAGCAAGTTCTAAGGTAAGATTAAAAGTTAGTTCGCTTTGTCCTGAAGGCAGAGAGTTAGACAAACAATTGAAAGAAATTGTTAAAGAAAAAACAGAAGCTATTAAAAATCAGGATTTTGAAAAAGCTTCCTCTTTGCGTGATGACGAAGAAAACATGAAAGAAAAAATCAGAGAAGTAACCGAACAATGGAAGAAAGATAACGAAGCAAACAAACCTGTTGTTACAGAAGAAGATGTTGCAGAAGTTATCTCTGTCATGACAGGTGTTCCTGTTACAAAACTGACTGAAGGCGAAAGTGAAAGATTGCTTCATTTGGAAGATACACTTCATGCTCGTGTAATTGGTCAATCAGATGCGGTTACAGCTATTTCAAAAGCAATCAGACGTGCAAGAGTTGGTTTGAAAGCACCAAACAGACCTATCGGAAGTTTTATTTTCTCAGGTCCTACCGGTGTTGGTAAAACTGAATTAGCAAAGGCATTAGCTGAAGCTATGTTTGGCTCGGAAGATAATATGGTTCGTGTCGATATGTCCGAATTTATGGAAAAACATTCAACTGCTAAGTTAATTGGATCTCCTCCTGGGTATGTCGGTTACGATGATGGTGGACACTTATCAGAAATTATCAGAAAGAAACCTTATTCGGTTATTCTTTTTGATGAAATCGAAAAAGCTCACCCTGATATCTTCAATATCATGTTACAAATCCTTGACGACGGTCGTTTGACTGATGCTAAGGGCAGACATGTAAACTTCAAGAATACAGTTATCATTATGACATCTAACGTAGGTGCAAGTATGATAACCACTCAGGGTAAACTTGGTTTTACGACTGCTGAAAATGCAAACAAGGATAAATATGAAAAGCTTAAGGATACAGTTAATGAGGAATTAAAGAAGGCATTCAGACCTGAATTTCTTAACCGTATCGATGATATCATCGTATTTAACCACTTACAAAAAGAAGAAATTCGTCAAATCGTTGATTTGATGATGAAAGACTTGTTCAAGAGATTATCTGAAAGAGAGCTTTCTATTGAAGTTACGGATGAGGTTAAAGACTTCTTGGCAAAAGACGGTTATTCGGAAGCATACGGTGCAAGACCTCTGAGAAGATTGATTCAACGTAAGATTGAAGATCAACTTGCAGAAGAAATTTTGACAAATGCTTATGAACCCGGTGATGTTATTATGCTTAAACTCAAAGATGAAAAAATCGTCTTTGAAAAGAAAGCAGGCGGCAAAGCAGCTAAAGAAGCTCCTGTAGAGGAAAAACCTGCTGAAGAAGCAAAATCTGAAGAATAATTAAATTCTTATATAGTTAACAAGAGGTATCATTTATTTGATACCTCTTTTTTACTTGAAATGTTAATAATGCTTAATAAAAACAGATTTTTGAGCAATTAAAAATATTTTGAGACCTTTATAAATGCATGAGTTAGTGTGAATTTATAAGGAAGGTTATATGTTCAAATTATCGTTCAGAAGTATCTCTAATATATTCAAAAAAGTTGAAACAAAGGTTGCAGAAGAAACAAAAAGACCTGTTCATAAAACAGATATAAAAACTACTGAAGATGGTGTTGTTAAATTCCAAAGAATGTACACAGATGCAAACGGGAAAAGCAGATTTTTTACTGTCGAAACAAGTGTATTAGCAGACGGCACAAAACAAACTAAAACAAAAGTCCAGTGTGTTATGGATGACGGAAGTTTATATACATACTGTGATGAAGGTGTAAGAACTAACAGAACTAAAAAAGTAAAACGTGAAAAAGGTGGTAGTATCTTAGGCGGAGATAAAGTTACTATTGAAAAAGAGTATCAAGATACTATGGCAGAATCCGGTCGTACAGAAAAAATGATTAAAGATTTTGATGAAAAAAATCAACTTCAGCATAAAGATTATACGATTAAATACCGTCATTGGGACAGAGCAAAACATGGTACTCAAGATAGAGTTTACGCAGAAGCTCCTCTGAACCATTCAGCTAAAGACATATCTGAGGTTCATCCGACTGAACATAAAGATTATAAGCATTCATGGAATGGAAGCAATAACTATCATTATTTTGAAGATAGAGGAGAATCAAAATATTCAAAAGCTGTTGCGGCACAAGAACAAGCAAGAATCAATGCTGCAAAAGCTGCGGAAGAAGCTAAAATTGCGGCAGAAAAGGCTCAGGCAGAATATGAAAAAACATTACCTCTTGTAAATACAGGTAAGGCATTAAATAAAGATATCAAAGATTTTAAAAGAGTAGAAACAACTTTACCTGACGGTTCAATAGAAAGAAAATATTTTGAAGAAGGTAAAGAAAATCCGACCATTATTACAAAAGATAAAGGTATTTTACATCAGGAATGGATACATGGCGGAAAAACTGATTTCTTGTATATCAAAAAAGTAGGAAGAGAAGTACCGTATATGATAGGTAAAAAAGACGGTTATACCTTTGTTTCTCATCCTTGTAAAAGTGGCGGTTTATTCGAAAGACAATACAAACATGACGGTATAATTGGTTATGAAGGAACTGAATATGGCGGAACTATAAAAATACCTTATAACGAAACTCAACATTACAAAAAGTCAGATCCAAGCATTCAGGAATATTATGACAGGACCGCTACGGGTAACGGCAAAATCTGGTATCAAACAACATACGATTGCAGCAGTAAAGGTCCTGAAGTAGTTGAAGCATACGCTAATGCAAAAGAAAGCTACATAAAATTATATGATTTAATTACTCCGTATGAAAAATAAAAAATTTTATCATTAAAATATTAGCGCAAAAAATTACAAGTTATTGCTTGTAATTTTTTTGTTTAATACATCTGCAATAATTTTATGGCTCTCTGGAGAATAATGTAATCCGTCAAGAGATGAAACCCTTACAAATTCGTTTAAATCAACAAATGCACATTTTAAATCTTGTGCAACATTTTTATAGATATCAGGTAACTGTTTTGATGTTTCAATCGATATTTCATCAAATTGAAAAGCAAAATTTCCTTTCAAAACATCTTCATTCAAAACGGGTGGTGCTATTATAATAAGTTTTGATTTTGAATCTATTATAGATTTGCACATTGATATTAAACCATTTTTTATATCATCAGTTGTTGGTCTGTAGAATTTTTGAGTATCATTAATTCCGATTGCAAGAATAACAATATCAGGCTTTTCACTAAGATATTTTGGTAACATTTTAAATCCTGTACACTCATCTCCGCAATTACTTTCTATAAAACCGTTTCTGTTATTACAGCCTGCTTCAATAACTTCGTAGTCAGGTAATAATTTTTGTTTTAAAATACCTGTCCAGCGTGTATTTTCATCATATCGTTGCCCGCTTAACGGCACATATCCGTACGTGTTGCTATCTCCAAAACATAAAATTTTTTTCATGAAAAAATTATATATTATTTTATGTAGAAAAAGCAAATTTTTATGATTTTGGTTTAATATCTAATTGTTATATCTTATTTACCCAAATATCTAAATGTGTTAATATTGTTTTATGTTTAAGAAACTGTTTGGAAAATTTTCTATACATTTCACATTGATAATAGTTTCATTATTATCAGTATTCCCGTTTATTTGGTTAATTTCCACTTCGTTAAAGGGTGTTAATGAAAACATATTTGCATATCCTCCGACAATTATTCCTCAGGATTTCACATGGGAAAATTATACAGGTGTATGGCATCAGGTTAATTTTATAGGCTATTTTATAAACAGTATGGTTGTTGCAGGTTTTACAGTTTTGCTAAACCTTATTCTTTCGGCACTTGCCGCTTATCCTTTAGCAAGAATGGAATTTCAGGGTAAAAAAATAGTATTTTTCTCTGTGTTGGCAACAATAATGATACCGTTTCAATCAATTATGCTCCCTGTTTATTTGATTACCATAAAACTAAACCTGATTGACAGTGTAAATAATTTTATGGGATATTTAGGACTTATTCTTCCATTTGCAGTTAACGCCTTTGGGATATTTTTGATGCGTCAGGCATTTTTAAAAATCCCAAGAGAGCTTGAAGAAGCAGCTATTATTGATGGTTGTAATGTGTTTCAGATGTTTATGAAAGTCTGCGTTCCAATGATAAAACCATCGTTAGCAGTGCTTGCAATTTTTACCTTCATTGGTTCGTGGGGCGAATTTCTATGGCCGAGTATTGTGCTTACAAAAGATGCTATGTACACCCTGCCTGTCGGGATAAATAATTTGCAGGGAATGTTTTCTTCTAATTGGAGATTCATTGCAGCAGGCTCAATTCTTGCAACTATACCTATTGTAATATTTTTCCTTGCTATGCAAAAATACTTTATTTCAGGGGAAAACGACGGAGCGGTAAAAGGATAATAAAATGAGGATGACAAAAGTCAAATTTGTCATTCTGAGCTCATTTCCACTGCTGTCCGAGATAATTTTGATATAAAAAGTGCATCGTGACAATAATCTTGCTATTGTTCTAAAATAAGGTTGTTGAGACTTGAAAGTTAAGAACAGATACTGCTATTGTACATAATAAATATTAGTAATAAATATCGAAACGATATAAAATTTGAACAAAGAATAAAAAAAAAGAATGCATTGCACCGTTAGGTGCTAAATTCGAAGTGTGTTTGAGCCGGAGGCGAGTTCGCGAGAATAAACCTATAGCCATCTATGATGGCTCTTGTCCAAGCAACGGCGAGTTTTCTTTTCTTTGGTTCATTTCTTTTCTTTTTCGTCGCAAAAAAAGAAAAGAAATGAAC
>OMPX01000208.1 GCA_900313115.1 uncultured bacterium | reverse complement strand
TTTTTGGAAAATTAAACCAAGAAAAGTAAAACAAGAAAAAAGCGTTGAATCTAACTTAAAATATGTACTAAAAGAAGAAGAATGGAAAAATATCCTCGGAAATTTTCTATTTAACATAGATGATGAGAGTTCTATTGCTTATTCTCCAACATATCGTTCAATTATATCTTATTTTATACGTTATAGAGAGGCTGCATTTTTAGACCCATTTAAGACGTTTCCCACGCAACCATCTTGGCAAATGCAAGTATATAACGCATTTTTGCTAAATTTAAATTGGGAGTATGCTTCAATATTGCAAAAGCTTAAAGATACAAAAAAATCAATATTAGCTTTGAAAAAAGCAACAAAAGATGGTTATTTACAGAATTTTGTAGGTACTATTGGGGAATTGGAAGCTGAAAAAATATCGTTAGAAAGTAAAGTTAAACAATTTGATGAACAACTTGCAAGTTTTCAAGTTCATCCACAATACGAACAAATACAAAAAGAAGCTAATAGTCTTACCAAAAGGATACATAGCCTTTCTGATATAATTACTATGCAAAAGAGTCTATTAGAAAAATATCAAAATGACATGATAGATGAAAAAGATACAGATATCGATATTGTTGAACAAGTATATAATGAAGCTGGTTTAATATTTCCTGAAAATTTAACGAAATCTTTAGAGGAGATTATAAATTTTCATACAACAGTAATCAAAAACAGAAAAGAATATTTAAGCGACGAGATAACTCGTTTAGGGACAAGCATAAAAGATAAAGAGAAAGATATTGCTATTATGTCCTTGAAAAAAGCTGAAAATATGCAAATTCTAAAAACACATAATGCAATGGACGAATATAATCAATTGCAAAGCCGTAATACATTATTGAAATCTCAATTAAATGCAATAAATGAGCATATTGCAAATATTAAAAAAATAGAAATAGGCCTTAATGAAAACAAAAAACAAATGTTGGATTTATTGCAAAATGCTCAACAAGACTTAGAAGAAAGAATAGTACAAAAAACATTAGCAATGCAAAATTTTGCAGAAATAGCCGAACATTTATATGCAGATATATTACAAGATGAAAAAATAGGATTGTCTATTGACTTTAATGAAAATGGCTATAAATTTAATGCTTATATCGGAAAAGATAATAGTAGTGGTAGAACATCAATGAAAGTTTTTGATTACGATATGACTATAATGAAGATTAAAAATCAGCTTAATAATAACTTACCAGGTTTCTTAATTCACGATAGTGATATATACGACCCAGTTGATGAAAGACAAATCGCAAGAGCATTATGCTATGCGGATAATTTAACTACACAAATGAATACACAATATATATGTGCTATCAATTCTGACCGTATTGCAGAAGAATATTTTGAAGATAATTTAAAAGACAAATTTTATAAAGAATGTGTACGACTAAGGCTTGAAGATACTAATGATGGGGGATTATTTGGTTTTAAATTTTAATATAATTTACAAATCCAAACTTAAATAAACATCATCTAATTCATCTTGCGTAATACCGATATATCTTAATGTTACACTTGGTGAGGAATGATTAAAAAGTTTTTGTATTAGTGTAATATCATAACCATTATTGTATGCGTGGTATCCAAAAGTTTTTCTTAAGGTATGAGTTCCTATTTTTTCTTTTATACCAATACATTTAGCAACATCATTTATGATTTTATATGCCTGTTGTCGTAACAAATAGCCTTTATTCTTTCTTGATATGAATAAAGGCTCATTTTCGGTGTAATCTCTTGATTTTAAGTATTCTTTTATAGCTGATATTGTATTCTTTGACAGTGGAAAATTTTTGAATTTGTTTGTCTTTTTCTCTCTTATCCTTATTCTGTCTTTAATTTTACAGTTTTCTACAACATCAGAAATTTTAAGTTTTAGCAAATCACTTATTCTTAAGCCGGAGTTTATTCCAAGAGTGAACAAACAATAATCTCTCAAACTCTGTTGTTTTAACAGTCTTTTGATAGTTTCAATTTGTTTTAGGTCTCTAATTGGTTGTACAAATTCCATAAAACACCTCCAAATTTAGTTATAATCAATAATACACAATATATTTATATTATAAATTATGTATTATTCTATGTACACCATAATATTTACAACTATTAACAAGGTAATTGAAATTAAACAGGGATAATAATCTGCAATAAATTAGTGAATAATACAAAATATAATTATGTATTATTCAAAATCAAATAAATCTTTAGCAGGAACTTCAAGAGCAACCGCAAGTTTAGCTATTGTCTTAAGAGTGGGGTATTTTTCTCCTCGTTCAATTTTACCAATATATGACATATCACAACCTGCAAGAGAGGATAATTGTCCTTTTGACATACCTTTTTTATCCCGAATCTCTTTTAACTTTTTTGCAAAGTTTTTACAAATGCTATCTATCATATAATAATTGTGCTACAATACTCACAGTCTATTATAGACCACAGGTCTAATTTTAACTTTTATTACGACACATTCTGACATGGTTATATGCTAAAGTATTGATATAAAGAAAGGAGCATTAAAATGGCAATAGGACACGCAGAAGTTAGAGGTGCTAATGTACATGTATTTGATGAAAACGGCAGACAATTATACATGAAGTCTTTAACAAACAAAGGTTCTCTTGTTGGGTTTACATCAACAACGGTAAGTATAAAAATAGGCCCCAATACAAATTTATACGATGAAAAAGGTAGACTAATAAAAACGATTTTCGGGAAGTAAAAAGAGGTAAATATGAATACTACAGAACAAAAACAAGCATTACTACAACTATTAATGTCGGATGATTTAGCGGAATTGCACGCAAAATCAAAACGTACATTTAATATTTTTAGAGCATTAAAATTGCAAAACAACGAAGTTAAGCACTCTAACTTTTTAGGTTGGCTTTTAACACCTTTTGAAAGTCATAATTTAATGGATACTTTTCTAAAAGAACTGTTAAAGGTTGCATTAAAAAATGATACGAATTTGGTAGATATCGTATTAAAAGATTTGACAGATGCAAAAGTCACATTAGAAAAAACGGCTAATAACGGAAGAAGAATGGATATATTTATAGACTGTCCAAGGAACAAGTTAGTATGCGTTATAGAAAATAAAGTTTGGTCAGGGGAAAGTTGTAATCAATTAGAAGATTATAAAAATTATGTATTAAATAATGATAAGTACAAAAATTATGAATACAAGATTTTTCTATTTTTGACTCCTTACAAATATTCACAATGTGAAGATTACAAAGGCTATGTAAGAATAAACTACGGAGACATTTTAAAAGCGATTAACAACTTAATTAAACATTGCGGTTGTTTACTTGATGAAGATGTGAAAATATTTATAGAACATTATATAAAAATGGTAGAAAGGAATATTATGTGCGAAATGGATAAAGAAATTGTTGATTTGTGTCGAAAAATATATCGTGAAAACAAGACTGCGATTGACTTAATAATAGAAAATAATGACTACAAGGCAGATGTACTAAGCATTATGGAAGAAATTATAAAAGAAAGAACTGACTTACAAGAAATAGAAATCGAAAAGGATGGTATATTAGCACTTCCAAACAATTTGACTAATCTAAATCAATTAAAATATGGTGAATGGACTAATGACAACATTGTCTATATCCATTTTATCAATTTTGCACAGGGGCATAGAGATGCTTGTGTTGAAATACTTGTTGCACCACCTAAAAATACTGACGATAATGACAAAAAATCAAAAATGCTTGCAAAAATCGAAGAAAAAACAGGCTTAAAATTCAAAGGTAAAGACTGGAATAATACAGAACCATTTACTATATTAACTTATGAGGACTGCTTGAACTATGAAAATGAGGAAGAACTTAAAGCTCACGTTGAAAGAAAAATGGAAGAACTAAAAAACACGTACATTGACGGTTTAAGAGATGCATTAAACGAATTATAATAATTTTATAACTCAAGCACATAATTAAAAAAATGCTTGCTTTATTTTATATACATGCGACACAAAATGACGCATGTATACTATATAATGATAGTATGAACAAAAGAATTTTAATACTAATTATTATTTTAGTTACTGTAAACACATCGTTTGCAAGTGAAATTGTTAAACGCATAACATACAGTAATGGTGTTTCTATCTTTCTTTTAAATAGAAACGGCAACTTTGATTATTGTACAGAGCAAGATAGACAGAATTCAATTGAAATACTTAAAAATCCGAACATTATAATTGTTGAAGAAGTTATTTTAACTCAACCGTCAGATAAAAAGTGCTTTAACGAAAAATGTTATAATGCTCAAGAAAAAGTTCAGTCAGGTGCAAATCTTATAAATTCTTTGACAAATGCAGTCAGAGCAATCACAAGTATTGTAGGAGTTAATTGGTAAATGAGAGAACCAAGTAGATTAAGAAAAGCAGAAGAAATAATAAAACTATCTATGATGTTCCAAAGCAGCTTTTGTGGACTTTGTATAGATGATATCAAAGAGCATTTTGAGTGTTCCCGCAGGTCTGCAGAAAGAATGAAAACATTATTGTTTGAGTTATTCCCTGATAAAATAGAAGAAGTTGCTTCAAGCGATAAAAAGAAACGGTGGCGGTTCATCAAAGGTACAATGAATTCTTTAATAACATTTAATGCTGATGATTTTGCTAATCTTGAATACTTAAAAAATTTATCAAATGATGAAAACAAACAAAAACAAGTAGATGAACTTATTTCTAAAATTAAAGCATTAACACCTCAAAAGAATGCAAGAGCTTTGGAAACTGACATTGAAGCAATATTAGAATCAGAGGGGTTTGCCGTTAGACAGTATTCAAGAGTAAAAACAGACAGTAAAACTCTGGAATTACTGCGTATTGCCATGTTGTCATTCAAAAAAGTTCAGTTTTTATACAGTAAAGACGAAAGCTCAAAGACTATAACACTAAACCCATACGGGATAATTATTGCTGATAAATACTATCTTGTAGGTTACAACGACTATGTGAGCAATTTAAGATTGTATAAGATTGATAAAATCAAGGATTTAACCCTGCTTGATGAATATTTTGAAAAAGATGAAAACTTTTCATTGACAGAATATTGCAATAATTCATTCGGAATTTATCAGGAAACACCGATAGATATTACGTTAGAATTTGATAAAACGGTAAAAGATGATGTTCTGAACTATCATTTTCACCCGACACAAAAACTTAAAGAACTTGAAAACGGTAATATTCAAGTAAAATTCACATCAGGTGGCACATATGCAATCTGTCAAGAACTGTTTAAGTGGGGAACGAGTGTGAAAATCAAGAAACCAAACAGTTTTAAGGCATATTATAAGCAATATTTGTCAGATGTACTAAATAATTTATAAATATATTATCAAATTTAACGAGAGGTTATTCGCTTAACCCTCGTTAAACTTCTGTGTTCATTTAATATAATTTATTAAAGAAGTAACGAAAGTTTATCTGTGTTTATTCTGAAATTAGAATTGTTCATGGTACTATAATCTTATGAACTATTATGCGACAAAAATAGAGTATACTTTTAAACAAATTAACCAGCTATCTAACGAAAAAGATAATTTTAGTTTCCAAGATTTACGCTATGAGTACCCTTTAATTTTTGTTAAAAGAAGTCATGGCATAATCTTTTTTAATATGAATATAGCATTAGACCAAGTTGAGTATGATTTTTTATATGAACTTGTAAAGAATTCAACCAAATACCAAGAAAACAAAGGTTTAAGTCCAATAAAATTGTTTGGACAATTAGGTTGTAGACATACAAAAGAAAAATCGAACAATAAAAATTATACAGAAGAAAACAATGAATATGAGAGAGCAAATGAAAGAATGCGAGATATAAAGCGTTGCATTAAGAATAAGATTTTAAAGTATTACGATTTATTAAAAACGTGCAAAAACTATAATAAAATTGGAATTTATGAAGTAAATCAAGGTTCCAAAATAGGAAAATATTTTGGTGGTGATGTCGAAATATCTGAAGATAGCCCATATTATAACTTTGAAATAGATTCGGCTATTAACTTGCTTGTAATAAATCAAAAAGATAAGGATAAAAAATATACAACAGAGTTTGTTTTTAAGATATAAATTTTTACTTTTTGTGTGATTTTGTGTGATTTTATGCTATTTAGTTTTGTACCAAAATGCAGTTATACTCTTTACTTTAGACACTTTTTATTTTTTAATATTTATATAACAAAAACGAGGTACCCGCAGGCACCTCTACAAATTTAATCTTCAAAAAAATTATAACATAAAAAATTTGTAATTGATAGTCTGTGGTCCTCACTTTGTTACAGAATGTACACAACAAAGAAAGGAAACAGACTATGTCTTTAAGTGACTTGCTGTGGAATTGGTCGTATTATGCGACTCTTCCATGCAAACCTAACTCAAAACTACCTGCTACAAGGCAGGGATTCAAAGATGCTAAATTGGGGCAAGATGTTACGACACTCAGTAATCGAGGTTATAATGTGGCTTTAGCCTTGTCAATGTCAGGATTAATTGCTCTTGATTTAGACTATCATTGCGAAAATGCAACTCCTGAGAAAGATTTGCAAAAACTTGAGCAAGAATTAGGAGTAAAATTACCAAAAACATTAACACAATCTACTGCAAGTGGAAACGGTAAGCATCTTATCTATTCAGCAAAAGGTATTATTAACCCGATAGGGCGTATTGGTAATTTTTGTGATGTTAAATACAACGGATACATTATGATTACACCCTCTGTAATTAATGGTAGACAATATCAAATTATCGATGGTATTGATGAAAACGGAAACTTTTTAATTGCCGAATTACCAAAAGCTTGGCTTGATTATATCAATAAAGATACTGATTTTAATCAACAACTGACTCAAAAATCAGAATTTACCTCAATAGAGCCAAAAGTTTATAGTGATATTAACATTGATAAACTTTTTGATAATTGTAAATTTCTACAATATTGCAGGGATAATGCTGACAGATTAAGTGAGCCGGAATGGTTCAGCATGATTAGCATTTTAGCTCAAATTAAGGATTCTGATGAACTTATACACAAATTATCAGAGCCTTATCCAAAGTACAACTATGAAGAAACCCAAAAGAAAATAGTTAATGCTCGTAAATTTGGGCATTCTCAAAGTTGTCAATATTTATCGGAAAATTACTCTGATATTTGTAAAAATTGTACTAATAGTAATAATAAAGGAGCTTAAATTATGATTGAAAAAAATATAAATGGAAATCCTATTGATAAAGGGAAAAAGAATGTAGATGAGATTTTCGAAGAACATAAAAACGCATTATCAAATCTTACATTTATATCAACATATAGTATAAATAACAAGGCTGATAACTATAACTTGCCAAAACAAAATAAATTTTTGTTTCAAAAATGGAATAAAATATTTCTTTTGGATAAAAAGAAAAATAAGATAAATATTACACTTAAAGCCAATTTTATTGTTACAGATGTAAAAGAGTGTACACTTATCCATAATGATAAAAGTGGTAAAATACCTCAAAAATACTATTTAATTACATTAAAAAATTCAAAAGGTAAAGTTGAGAAAGATGTTGAAATTGCAAACAATTCTAAATCGGATTATAAGCAATTTCAGTCAGATATTAATAGTCGATATAATGACTATGCCGTTAATATGTCAGAAAGTGAATTTAAAACTTTTGTAGCTGAGTTTATCTCACCTAAAATTGCAGATAATGCATTAATATATACTAATGCTGGAGTACTAGAACAAGGTCAATTTTTGTATGAAAATGCACTTGCTACAAAAGATGGTATCATTTGGGCTGATGAAAACGGATATATAAAAACTGGCGAAAAAACATATATTAAAATCGCCGAATCTACCCATTATCTGCCAAAACTTGCAAAAAGTGTAAAAACAGGCAAAGAAACTACCAAAGCACTCATTGAAAACATTGTAGAGTGTTGGAGTGAAGATATTGTGTTGCCAATGATTACATTAGGACATATGGTAATGTCTTTATATTATGATGAATTTGTTAAAAGGTATGGAGTTCCAACCTTAATCTTATTTGGTGAAACAGGTACAGGAAAATCAACACTCGTAACAGTAGGACTTTCAATATTTGGCTTATCAAGAGATGCTTTAACTTCAGGTGGTTCAACTGCTAAAAGTAATGAGTATTTCGCTTCAAGATATAATGGAATGAATGTATGTATTGATGATGTAAAAGGGCAAACTCTTAATTCTCAAAATTTTACAGCATTGGTAAAAGGTGCATATAAAGGTCTTCCAAGGACAAGGATGTTACCGTACGGTAAAGGAATTGAATATGTGCACATATGCTCACCAATGGCTTATTCGACTAATGATACCCTACCTGACTTAAAAGAATTTCTAAATAGGTTAAATATAGTTGAAATATTTGGAAAAGTATTTAAATCTGATAAATTCAAGTATCACGAAGTTGATAAGGGTAATAGTGAAAATTTAAGAGAATTATCATTAATACTACCTGAATTATTAAAATATTCAATTAAAGATGTAGTAGATATTTATGATAACATTTTTGAAGTACTTGAAAGTAACGTTGTAGATACACAAAAAAGGGTTATAAATAATCTTGCATATGCATATACTGGTATATTATTACTGTTTAGTATAAGTGGTGTACATATTAATACACTTGAAGAAAAAATAATTGATTATGCAAAAAAACAAGTTAAAAAATACGAAGAAGTCAAGAATATTGTTGATAAATTATTAACTGAAATATCGGTATTGCATGAACTTGAAGTTATTCATAATACAACTCATTTTCGGATTAGCACAGAAAAAATTGATAGTGGACAAGAAGAATTACAAATTCATTTTAATAAAGATGTAATGCTATCTATAATTAACAAATATTATGCTCATGATAAATCAAAACAGATAAATGATGATTTATTTAAGAGTTATGCTAAAAACCATCCTCGTTATAGAGGTAATAAAACAGTTAGATTTAAGGAAGAACAAGGTTCTAGACCTGCCAATGCTATGTCTTTTGATATAACTGGCTTGCCTGAATATAGCAGATTTGGTTCAATTAGCATAATGTCTGCTGCTGAACTAAAAAACAGAGTAGAAAGTAATAACATGTAATTAAAGCAATGTTACACCTCAAAGGTAATCTATGGTTATCTTTGAGGTGTGTTTTCTTGTGCTGTAATTTTGTAACATTAAAAATTTTATAAATAAAAAAAATGATTAAACTCAAAGTCGATGATATAACAATAAACATACTTGATAATACCTCTCAAAGTACCCCCGAGAGAGATTTTGAGTTGCTTGTTGATTATGTTAGCACACTAAAAGAGATTTATGACGATACAAAACTTCATGAAGATTTTGCAAACTAATTTTGCATAAATTATAATTAGACTAGAGGTCAGGGGTATGAAAAAAGCAGTAATATACGCAAGAGTATCATCAGAAGAACAAGCTAAACATGGTTTCAGTATTGA
The DNA here is from genome assembly GCA_900313115.1 of uncultured bacterium. Lineage (GTDB taxonomy): Bacteria > Cyanobacteriota > Vampirovibrionia > Gastranaerophilales > Gastranaerophilaceae > UBA2883. Next base: position 411 of record OMPX01000208.1, on the reverse strand, counting down.
AAATCAAAAAAGACAATGTGAAGAATTTGCAAAACGTAACGGCTATTTTGTCATAAAAACGTTTGTAGATGAGGGTAAATCTGCTAAAAATCTTGATAGACCTGAAATACAAGACTTAATGGCTTATTGCGGTAAAAAGAAAAATGATGTTCAAGCAGTTATTATCTGGCGATTAGACCGAATTTCAAGAAATAATGAAGATTATCATGGAGCATTAAGACCATTATTTGAACGTAAAGGAATTAAGTTACTGTCAGCAACAGAGGCTAATGTTAATACTATTGAGGGCGATTTAATGCGTAATATTGGTATGAGTTTTGCTGAATACGAAAGAAAAGTTATAGGTGTTAGAACTCTTGCAGGATTAAGACAAAAAGCAGAACAAGGCGAATATCCTCATAAAGCACCTAT
>OMPX01000080.1 GCA_900313115.1 uncultured bacterium | reverse complement strand
CTGAGCTCTGAATTCTATGTCATGCATCCTTGCGGTCAAGGTTAGCAATCTTGCTTGTGATGACGACATACCCATTGTCTTGCTTGTTTCCTTTTGTTTTTCCCTATTACGTTGATATTAACGGCAATATCTACGTAAAACTTTAATTAATTGCCTATTAATAAGTGATTTTTGTAATAAAAATTTACAAAAATTTAAAAAAGTTAATATAATTTTTTAGAAAATTTGAATTTTTTCTTAATAAAACTTCATAATTTGAATAAGGGTAATAAAAAAAATTATGAAAAAATTTTTTTTTATCACAAAATTGTATAAAATTTTTAGCTAATAATATCGTTCTAATGTTACAAAAATTTACAAAAAATCCTTAAATATTAACAAATTGTTACATTTCTTATGAGTTAATATTTAATATTTCTTCATAAATTGGCAAAAAAATGTGTTTTGTGTATTATTCTATATATGGACTAAGGAGTTATATTATATGAGTATACAACCGATTGATTCTATATCATCAAATAGCTTTACCGGTAAACTTAAAAGAACAGAAAAGGGTAATTCTTATGAAACTTCCAATGCGGGAAAAACTGTTGGACTTGGTGCAGGTTTGTTGGTTGCTGCAGGTTTGATGCATTCTCAAATCAGTGCTTTAAAAACAATTTCCGGCAAAAAGAATTTGATTGAAGGTTTTCATCTTCGTGGTAAAAGTTTAAATGATATTTCCAAAAGAGTAATAAATAGAGCTGAAGATGGTAAAATTATACCGCCTGAAAATAATGTTTCTGAAAGATCAAAGAGTATAGTCAACGGTTTTAAGAAGACTCTTGCAATTTGGGGTGCCGGTATTACTGCTGTAACGACTGCTCTTGGTGCGTTGGCAGATAATAGTGTTGCTATTGTAAATGCTAAAGAGGCAGATGATAAAGCTGCAAAAAGGGTCTAGATTATAAATACTTTTTAGCAAATTCAATGTCTTCAGGAAATGTAATTTTTATATTTTGTTCAGCCCCATTAATTGTGTATACATTCGCTAAATTATAATGCATAATGAGTCCGCAATCATCTGTTACTACACAGCTCATGTCGTTTTTTGCAAGTTCGTGCGCTTTTTTTATTAATGAAAGCCTGAAACATTGAGGTGTTTGTGCACGTTTTAGGGTCGAACGAGGCGGAATATCAATGATTTTTCCTTCGTCAGTAGTTTTGTATATCGTATCGGTTGAGTCGATTGCGACACAGATTGCAGTTTTGTTAGATAATGATTCAATGCAATTGTTTATAATTTCATTAGTAATTAGTGGACGAACTCCGTCGTGAATCAAAACATTTCCTTCGTCGCAGTTAATAGCTGATATTCCATTATATGAGCTATCTTTTCTTGTCTCTCCTCCTGTAATTACTTTTATAACTTTTGTATAATTACGTGTTAAATTTTCTACTTTTTTGACATATTCGTGATTTGTGACAATGTATATCTCATTAATATATTCATTGTTTTCAAATTTTTCAACAGTATGCTGCAGTACACATTTCCCATTTATGTCTGCAAACTGTTTCGGGTATCCAAGTCCACATCGTGAGCCTGTTCCTGATGCTAGTATCAATGCTATATTTTTCATTCTTCTACAATACAACAAACAAGTCCTCTCTTAAAGGGAGGACTTGCAAATAATTAAAAATTTACATATAGGATATATAGGTGGGTAAATATTTACCCCTATATTTACCCCTAACCAAAGTATCTTTTTAATAATCCATCAAAGCCTTTGCCGTGACGTGCTTCGTCTTTTGCCATTTCATGAACTGTATCATGAATAGCATCAAATCCTTTTTCTTTTGCACGTTTTGCAATAGCCAATTTACCTTCACAAGCACCGTGTTCTGCTTCTGCTCTAAGTTCAAGGTTCTTTTTAGTTGAGTTCGTAACAACTTCACCCAATAATTCAGCAAATTTAGCAGCGTGCTCTGCTTCTTCAAAAGCATATCTTTTGTATGCTTCTGCTATTTCAGGATAGCCTTCTCTCTCTGCTACTCTTGACATTGCAAGATACATGCCGACTTCACAGCATTCACCGTTAAAGTTTGCTCTTAAACCTTCCATGATTTCTGCATCATCAACTTTACCATCTCCTACATTGTGTTCACATGCGTAAACTTTTGCTGAACCGTCATTTTTGATGAAAGTTTTTGCTTTACATACCGGACATTCATCAGGTTGAACATCAGCCTCTGTTGACCAACCACATACTGTACATACAAATTTTGCCATTTTAATTTCCTTTCCTATACTAACATTATTGTCAATAAATTTGAATTGCATTTGCCTCTATATTTACCCTTTTACCACTAGCCAATAACAGGTGGGTTAAATACTCTTGTACTCAAATCTTTATCAAGTAATAATAATGCTTTTTTATCATCTCCAATAAGTTTTAATGTTTGTAACAAACCACCAACATTTGATTCTTCTTCAACTTGTTCTTTTAAGTACCAATTCAAGAATGATATTGCAGCTCTATCTTTTACTTCTTCTGCAACATCCATTAATGCATTAATTCTTGATGTAACAAATTCTTCGTGATGCAATACTTGTTCAAAAACTTCAACAGGGGTTTTGCCTTCAACAATTGGTTTGTCAATTGCGCCAAGTTCAACAGCTCCTCCACGTTCGTGAACATAGTCATACATTCCCATTCCATGTGCCTGTTCTTCTTGCACTTGTACATCAAACCAATTTACAAAACCTTTCAAGTTTAACTCTTCAAAGTATGTTTTCATTGCCAGATACAAGTATGCAGAATAAAATTCTTTGTTGATTTGGTCGTTAAATGCATTTTCTAATTTTTTATCAATCATCATAAAACTCCTTTTCTTAAATGACTTGTCAAAGAATTATTATATAATGATTGGTTTTTAATTTCAACCAAATAATTGTTAGACAAGGCTTACAGATTGGAAACTAAATCTGCGTAATATAAAATCAGTTGAGAATGTTAAATTAATTCTCCTTTTAAGTACCACGTTTTTGAACCTGTTATTTTAACATTAATAAATTCCCCTGTTTTATCTGTATCGCAAGGTATATGAACCATTTTGTTATTGCGTGTTCTTCCTGATATTACATTTGTACCTTCGTGATTTTCAAATTTTTCAACCAGAACCTCCATTATTTTGCCAATATATTTATTATTAGACATAACGCAGCATTCTCTGTTAGTTTCGTTTAGTCTTGCCAATCGTTCTACTTTTTCTTCTTCAGGAATGAATTTATCTGTCCATTTAGCAGCTACTGTTTTTTCTCTCGGAGAGTATGCCGCAGTGTTTGAGTAGTCCAGCTCTAATAATTTCATTGTATTAAGTGTATTTTGGAATTGTTCTTCAGTTTCTCCGGGGAAACCTGCTATAAAATCGCTTGTAATAGTTACATCTTTTATTTTTGAACGTAAATGGTCACATATTTTTTTATATGTGGCAACATCGTATCTTCTGTTCATTTTCTTTAATACGTAGTCATCGCCTGATTGCATCGGGATATGGAAATATTCACACACCTTATCACATTCGTTAACTGTATCAATGAGTTCATCTGTTATGTCAGTTGGGTACGAGGTTACAAATCTGATTCTGAAGTTCCCGTACTCATCCAGTGAATTTATCGCTCTCAATAGACCTGATAAGTTGATTTCTTCTCCATTTATCCCCTTACCTTTGTAACTGTCAACATTTTGCCCTAAAAGCGTGATTTCCTTAAAACCTTCTGCTAAGGCTTTTTTTACTTCATTCATAATGTTTTCAAAATCTCTTGAACGCTCTCTGCCTCTTGTGTATGGCACAATGCAGTATGAACAAAAATTGTTGCATCCTTCCATTATCGGAACCCAAGCATTAATACTTTTTACTCGATTTATTTTATAATCTTTTTCAGCATAAGGTTGTTCATCGCATGAGCAAACTCTTTCTCCGTTTTCAATTCTTTTTATTAATTCAGGCAATTCATATAATCTTTGTGTGCCTATTACTAAATCAACATAGGGTGCTCTTTTGAATAAATCTTCTTTTACCTGTTGTGCAACGCAACCCGAAAAAGCTATTTTTATGTTTGGTCTGGTCTTTTTCCATTTCCCCCAAACACCAATTTGACTGTATGCTTTATCTTCAGACAGTTGTCTGATTGAACATGTGTTTATTATTAGTAAATCGGCTTTCTTGGGTTCATCAGTTTTTTCATAATCAAGATATTCCAGCATTCCGAACATACGTTCTGCATCTGATTTATTCATTTGACAGCCAAGAGTTTCTATATAAACTTTTTTCATAATTTATCCCCTATATATCGTGCCCGATGGGAGTCGAACCCATGACCTCAAGCTTCGGAAACTTACGCTCTATCCAACTGAGCTACGGGCACATAACTTTCTTTTGTTATGTTTAACCCTCGTTTTTCCGTTTGTTCCGATAACCGTAAAATGCATATATTGATAATCCAATCAATAACCAAACCAAAAAGTATAATGGTGAATCTGCATCATTTGCAAATCTGCACCACATCAAAAATGCACATGTAATGATTCCTAAAATTGGGAACAGCGGGCAAAATGGAACTTTAAACGGTCTTGGTCTGTTTGGTTCGGTTTTTCTTAAAATTAAAACCATTATGCAAATGAGTATAAAGGAAGTGAATGTTCCAAAGTTGCATAATGCTGCGGATACATCTAAATCCATAAATAATGCGCACACTATAACAATTAGCCCTGATAACCATGTCATAACGTGCGGTGTTTTATATTTTTTATGAACAACATTTAATGATTTCGGTAAAAAGTTGTCTCTGCTCATTGCAAACAAAATTCTGGTTGTTCCTAATTGATATATTAAAAGTACGGTTGTTAGTGCGCATAATGCACCAACTGATATTAAACCTGCATACCAATCTTTTCCGATACATCTCATTGCGTGTGCTAACGGTGCTTGAGTATCAATTGCGCCGCACGGTAATATTCCTGTTAATACTAATGCAACAAGAACGTACAATAATGTGCAAATAACCAAGGTGCTAAGAATAGCTATTGGTAAATCTCTTTGTGGTTTCTTTGTTTCTTCTGCTGCTGTTGAAATAGCATCAAAACCAATATATGCGAAGAATATTGTGAATGCTCCCATAAAGACACCTTTAACACCGTGCGGCATAAAAGATGGCTGCCACCAATTGTGTGGTGCAACATAAAATGAACCGACAACAATAAAAGATGTTATGATAAATAAGTTAAGAGCAACAAGTACGCTTGCAAATCTTGTAGATTCTTTGACCCCTTTTACCAAAAGTACGGTAAGCAAAAATACAATTAATATTGCAGGCAAATTTATCGCTAAAGGT
>OMPX01000150.1 GCA_900313115.1 uncultured bacterium | reverse complement strand
GGTTCTGCAATTTGTCTCATTGTTATAGCAGATTGGATTCTGCAATCTATATCTGCTTTTTTAAGAGCGCTTTGAAGTGCAACTGCATTCATTACGGTTGCAAGCATACCTATATAGTCGCCTGATGCTCTGTCCATACCTAGTTTTGCACTGTTTTTCATCCCTCTAAAGATGTTTCCGCCGCCTACTACGACTGCAACTTCAACACCTTCGTTCAAAATAGATTTTATTTCATTAGCTATCATATCTACAGGTTCGTAGTCTATGCCAAATTCTTGCTTTCCCAGTAAGGCTTCACCACTAACCTTTAGCAGAATACGTTTATATTTAAGATTGCTCATCTCTATCCCTTATAATATTGTGTACACTAAATAAACAACTTAATTTTAAATCAAATCCGAATAAATGTAAAGTGTTTTTTTAATCTGTTAAGCATTCAAAAAATAAAATATCACACACTTTCGGCTTCCTGCGTAAAGTCGAAGGTATGTGATATATGAACACTAAAAACCATAATAAATTAATATGTAATGACTTTTGAGTTGTTTGTACCAATCCTTTCAAAATATGAAATCAGACGGGCTACAATATATTTTAAAAGACGCATAGGACTCCTTTCACAAAGCTTGTGAATATGAGCTTTCTATACTTCCATTTTACATTTTTTTTGTAAAAATACAAGTCTGAAAAATCAAAATATTACATATCTTAATAGTGTTTTTTGTACACTATTGTTGAGTTTTGCGGTTTTTACTCTGATAATGAAAATGATTCTCCGAGATCTGATTCAAGTTCTTGTAATAATTTTGACGGTTTAAGATTAAAGGCTTCTGCAATTTTAAAAATTGTAGTGAGTTGTGCATCTCTTTTACCTTGTTCAATCATATACCATATTGATTTGCTAACATCTACGCTGAGTGCCAACTGTGTGATTGATATATCCCCTCGATTTTTTCTGACAATTTTTGATAGTGAATTTAAAATTTTTTGTTTCTTCTCTTGCATAATTTTTATTATTGTTCTAATATGAGAACACATGTTCTCGTACGAGAACAAAATGGGGAAATGTATGTCAAACACAAGCAATTGCAGTTTATCGCAGTTAGAACTAAAGAATTTGGGCGAATTGATAAGGAGTAAACGAAAGATTCGCGGTCTTACTCAGCAGGAGGTGGCTCAAATGGCAGGTTTATGTTCACAACATTATTCAAGGATAGAGCGTGGGGAATTTATGCCAAGTTTGCAGACATTTTTCAGACTTGCAGATGTTTTGAATATCGACTTAGGCGGGCTGAGAGTTAGTGATAAAAATATTTCATCAACTATGTATGAAATTATGTCTTTGCTTGAAGGGTTCAGTAATACTCAACAAAAGGCAGTGCTTTCATTTTTGAAAACAATGCGCGCAGAGGTTAATGCATATTAATAAAACGATTATTCTTCTGTAAATATCATCTTCGGGAAGTGAAACGGAAGGCGGAGAGGGAAAAATTTCTTAACGAGTTTTGAGTTTAGAAATTTGGGTGAGGATAAAATATTCAAAACAAAAAAGCAATAAGAGGGAGTAAATGGTAAAGGTTTCGGTAATAGTACCTGTATATAACGTAGAAAAGTATCTGAAAAGATGCTTAGACTCTCTTGTTAATCAGACTTTGTCTGATATAGAAATTATTTGCGTGAATGATGGCTCAACCGATGGTTCTGCACAGATTTTGGAAGAATATACACAAAAAGATAACAGAATAAGAATAGTTGAGCAGATTAATTCAGGCGTAAGCGAAGCGAGAAATGTTGGGGTAAGACAGGCAGTCGGGGAATTTATCGGGTATGTTGATCCTGATGATTTTATTGAACCAGATTTTTATGAAAAACTGTATAATTCAGCAAAAGATAATAATTGTGATATAGCTTGTGCAAGTGTAATCAGAGAAAACGAAAAGAAGAAAAAAGTTCTTATTAAATATGACAAACAAAGTGTTGCAAAAACCGTCAAAGAGAAGTTTGAATTGGCTCATCTTCCTGAGCATTGTTATATTTGGAACAAGATTTATAACAGAGAAAAACTACTAAATTCAGGAATCACTTTCAGACGGGAAATGGTTTACGAAGATATGATATATTCCCCTGATGTTGTGTCAGAATTGGGAGATTTGATTACTGTACCTGATGTTTGGTATCACTATTGGAATAATGATACATCAATAGTTAAAAATTCTTCAGATAAATGCCGAACGGATAAAATCAAAGCGCAAAAACATATTATAGAGGTATGTAATAAATATCATATTTCAACTCCAAAACGTGATAATTTGGTTTGTAAACGTGAATATTTTTTCTGTGGAATAAAACTATTAAAGGTATATGTGTATAAATCAACAAAGAAATACTATGTGTTTGGACTATTGCCAATTCTAACAATGAGGGAGTATGTGTGATGGCTGATACAACGAAATTTAAGAAGAGTATTAACGTCGCATTTTCTGTTGATGATAACTATGTGCCACATTTATTTAGTGCTATTTATTCAATACTTCAAAATAAAAATGATGATGAATTAATAAATATTTATGTACTAAATAGTGGTTTAAATATGAAAAATCAGAAATTATTATGCGGAATAAATAATGAGTATGATTGTTCTTTGAAATTAGTAAATGTTGATAAATCTTTATTTGAAAATTGTCCTATTCCGAGTGCGTGCAGACATGTTTCTTTGGCGGCATATTATAGATTAATTCTTGCCGAATTGTTTCCTACTTTAGACAAAATAATATATTTAGATTCTGATTTAAATGTTTTAACGTCTTTGTGGGAATTATATAACGAAAATTTAGATGATTTTTATATTGGTGCAATTGAAGATAAATCCGAAGTAGAAAATTCAAAAAGGTTGAATATTGATAAATATTGTAATTCTGGAGTGCTTATAATAAATCTTATGAAATGGAGACAAGATAGCCTTCGTAATAAATTTTTTGAATATATAAGTTCTCATAAAGATGAAATTTTATGGCCTGATCAAGATGTTATAAATTGTGTTTGCGCAAATAAAATAAAATTTATTGATAAGCATTGGAATGTGCAGGTTGGACAGTATCGTGACTGTCAAAATGACATGGCTAAAGATGCATATATCATTCATCATATTACAGCGAAAAAACCTTGGTTAATTACAAGCAAATCAAAATTTAAAGATATATATTTTAAATATTTAGAAAATACCCCATTTAAACATTATAAGACAATTACATATTTACAACAAATTTTAGAACGTATATTTTCATTGAAGAAAACAAAAACACATATTGTTTTTTCATTCTTGGGAATTATATTAAGCTTTAATTTATCAAAGATTGTTTCTATTGATGAATCAGGGAAGCATAATGTTATAAATTTTTTTGGCATAAAAATAAAATTATCTAATCAAATTTATAAGACCAATAAAAGAATATTTAATTACTATAAAAAGCATAATATTGATATTACATCATATCCTACTGCTACAGGTCAATTGCGTGAAATTCAATTAGCAAATTTAGCACTATTACGATGTTTTGATTCTATTTGTCAGGATAATAATATTGATTATTGGTTGGATTTTGGCTCTTTGTTGGGTGCTGTTCGTCATAAGGGGTTTATTCCTTGGGACGATGATATTGATGTAGGAATGCTAAGAGAAGATTATGACAAAATTATTGATGTAGTAAATAATAATTCAATTGATTCAAATATATATGCAGAATATCACATGTTACCTGAGTCACCATCAGAATACTTTATTATAAAAGTAAAGCACAAAAAATGCCCACATTTATTTATTGATATATTTCCATACGATAAATTAGGTAAAGTCTTGTCGTATGATGAACAATTAAAATTAACATCAGAGTTAAAAAACCTAAAAAAGAGCATTGTTAATTCTTATACAAATTGTGTTAATAAAAGTGCAATCATTAGTGATATTGCTAAATGCAGACAAAAAATAATCTCAACGGAATCTTGTCTAAATTCGGATTTAGTATGGGGCATTGATTTTAATCATCAATCTTGGAAAAATTGGGTGCATAAACAAGAATGGTTTTTCCCTTTGCATAAAGTTTTGTTTGAAGGGTATTTATTTAATGTTCCAAATGATTATAAACAGTATTTAACTAATGTTTATGGGCAATATATGGATTATCCCCGTGATATTATTCATGCTCATAGCGCATATCTAAAAATAGAAGATTCAGATAAAGAAGTTATAGATGATTTAAAAAGAAAGTATTTGTAAATGAAGCGAGTAATTACTTATGGGACTTATGATGTTTTACATTATGGGCATATAAATTTATTAAAACGGGCAAAGGCTTTAGGCGATTATTTGATTGTTGCTTTATCGTCTGATGAATTTAATGCAATAAAAAATAAAAAATCATATTATACCTATGAACAAAGAAAAGCAATATTAGAGGCTTGCAGATATGTAGATTTGGTAATTCCTGAAAATGATTGGGAACAAAAAATATCAGATGTGCAAAAATATCAGGCTGATATTTTTGTTATGGGCGATGATTGGGAAGGTAAATTTGACTTTTTAAAAGATTATTGCGAGGTTATTTATCTACCAAGAACGCCCGACGTTTCAAGCACTCAAACAAAAAAGTATTTAAAAGGAAATAAGAATGCCCAAGGTTAGTATTATTATACCTGTCTATAATTCCGAAAAATATCTAAGACAATGTCTTGACAGTGTAGTTAATCAGACATTAAAGGATATTGAGATTATTTGTGTAAATGATTGTTCCCCTGATAATTCGATATCAATTTTGCAAGAATATGCAAACAAAGATAACAGAATAAAAATCATCGATTTAAAAGAAAATGTTGGTCCGGGGACGGCAAGAAACAATGCTCTTGATGTAGCGCAGGGCGAATATATTATGCTTTTAGACCCTGATGATTGGTTTGAACTTGATGCTTGTGAGTGTGCTTATACTCAAATATCTGAAAATAACAATAATCTTGTTGTCTTTAACTATAGAGAGTATATTGAATCAAATAATGAATTTAAAGAAGTAAAATATCGAATAGAATCTTTTTTACGATTTGTAGAGCAGAGATGTTTTAAATTTAGTGATTTAGATAAAAATTGGTTAAAAAATGCATTTTGTGTAGTACAAATATATAACCGAGATTTTTTAAATAGGAACAATATTCGATATGCAAATTTGCGGCTAGGAGAAGATTGTTTGTTTTTTACTAAAGCTGTAGTTTATGCAAATAATGTATCCGTGATAGCGAAACCATTATATAACTATCGAATACGTGATAATAACGAGAATCAATCATCAAAAAGTGATTTGTGGAGGGAACTGTTATACGCAAAAAAAATATCCTTTGATTTTGCAAAAGAGCATTGCTCTTTGACAGAACTCTTGCCGCATTTGATTTTTTATATACAAAGCCAAATGTTTTGGTTTAATAAATTCAACAAGTTGTCTTATTTTGAAAGAAAATCATTTTATAACTCGATTAAGCAAGTTTTTACTGAACTTGAAAACGAATATAATGTTTCAAATATTGAGGGGACAGGCATAAATCTAAGAAAATATATGAGATTTATCAACGACTCATACGAATTATATTTTATAAAGTCAATCCCTAAACAGATTTTTTCAATATCTAATGTTTATTTAGATGATAATACAAAGCAAAAATGTATAACTATTTTGGGTATAAAAATAAAACTGATGAGGATGAAGAATGGATAATATAGATAAGTTAAAAAAAGCCAACTGCACAGGCTGTTGTGCATGTTATAATGTTTGTCCTGTCGGTGCAATATCGTTGCAGGATAATATAGAAGGTTTTAGAGAACCTGTTATAAATAAAGAAAAATGTACAAATTGTGGTCTTTGTGCAAAAGTTTGTCCGGTGTTAAATCCAAAATATGAAAATAATAAAAAGCCTGCGTGTTATGCTTTTATGGCTGATGATGAAATTAGAGCAAAAAGTTCAAGCGGTGGCGCATTCATTGTGCTTGCTTATGAATTTCTAAATAATGGCGGATATGTTGCAGGAGCTGTGTGGACTGAAGATTATCGTGTAAAACACATAGTATCAAACAAAAAAGAAGATGTCGAAAAAATGAGAAAATCAAAATATCTTCAAAGTGATATTGGTGATTGTTATACGCAAATAAAATCTATTCTATACAAAGATAAAAAAGTATTATTTACGGGTACTCCTTGTCAGGTTGCAGGGCTAAAGTCATATTTAAGGAAAGATTATGAAAATCTGTTTTGTGTGGATTTGATTTGCCACGGTGTTCCATCTCCAAAAGTTTTTAAGAAATATATTGAAGAAGAAAAATTGTCAGAACAGGATGAAAAATGGATAAGTACAGATTTTAGAGATAAAAAATATGGTTGGGGTAGTGGTTTTACTACTACTACTACTATAAAAACAACAGTAGAATCGGCAAATGATAACACCTTTATGAAATCTTTTTTTGCTGATGTATGTCTTAGAAAAAGTTGTTCATCTTGCGTGGTTAGTAAAATTCCTCGTCAAGGGGATATCACTATTGGTGATTTATGGACTATAAAAAAAGATAAAAAGTACAGAAATAAGTATTGTGATGCAAAAGGTACATCCCTTGTGTTATGTAACAGTAAAAAAGGGAAATTGCTTGTTAAAACATTATCAAATGGAGCAAAATTATTAAACAACATACCATTGAAAAAGGCATTCTTAGGAAATCCAAATATTAAGAAACCAACAATTGCACATATAAATAGAGAAGTTTTTTTTACAAATATAGATAATATGCGTTTGGATGAAAATGTTGCAAGAAATTTGGAAGATAAATGTGATTGTATGATTCTTAATTTTTGGTCAGCTGTAAATTATGGTGCAATTTTAACTTGCTATGGAATTCAGTGCTTACTTGAAAAGTTAGGATATTATCCTAAAATTATAAACTACATTGGATATCCAAAATCAGTTGGGTGTAAAGATTTTGAAAAAAGTTTTTCTAATAAATTTGCACAAAAATATTTTAATTTAACAAAAGAAGTAAATGCGTATGAAGATTTCTATAGTTTAAATAAAAATTGTGATACTTTTATAACAGGTTCTGACCAAGTTTGGAGAAAAGGTTGTGCACAAGGTGTTCTAAATGAAAATTTGAATTGGACATTGTTCTATTTAGACTTTGTGCGTTCTGATAAGAAAAAATTGTCTTATGCTGCAAGCATTGGAACAAATAATATTGATGGGACACAATCGGATTATGAAAAAATTAATTATTATCTTTCTCAGTTTGATTCAATATCTGTCCGAGAAGAAAAAGGAAAAGAACTTTTAAAAGAAAACTTTGATATTGAATCAACTCAAATTGTCGATGGAATTTTTCATATTCCAATTGAAACGTTAAATAAAATGACAGAAGAATATCAAGTTAATGAAAAATATATAGGTTGCTTTTTATTGCCATATTTTATTGGTCAAAAATGGTCAAAAAACATTCTTGATACTGTATCTAAAAAATTAAATCTACCTATAAAATTTTTTAAATTTGATTATCAAACTCCTGTTGAAGAATGGTTAGCTTTTATAAAGAATTCACAATTTATTATTACAGATTCGTACCATGGCACATTAACATCTATAATATTTAATGTACCGTTTTTACACATTCAAAATGCGCCACACGTTCAAAGTAGATTTGATACAATATTCAATAGTTTTGAAATAACAAATAAATCTATTTCTCAATTTGATGAAACTTTGAATTATGATGAATTATTATCACCGTTTGATTGGATAAAAATAAACAATAATATCAAACAAGAAGTTGAACGTGCTGAATGTTGGGTAAAACATGCGATGATTAAAGAAAAGAAAAATAAAATTATATGCCCTAATTTTATTGAAGAAATACAATCCAATACTTTGATATTGATAAACAAAGATAAAATTCTTCGTCAATACTATAAAGCGAAAATTTTATCTAAAATCTTGTTTGGTAAAAAGAGAAAATATTATAAACAAAAAAGAATATTATTGAAAAATAAGCTTAGAAAAATAAGAGAGTTACAAAATTAAGCTTATAAATGTTTTAAAGGGGTTAAATATGTCTATTAACAATAATAAAGTTTCCATAATAACGCCATGTTATAACGGAGAAAAACACTTAAATTATTTTCTTGATTCGTTAGTTGGTCAAAAATATAATAATGTGGAATTTATCTTTGTTGATGATGGTTCTACAGATTCAACTGCTGATATTTATAAAAAATATGAAATCAAATTAAAAGAAAAAGGTTGGGAGTGTAAGTATATTTATAAGAATAATGGTGGTGCTGCATCAGCTATAAATTCAGCATTACCTTTGATTAGTGGTAAATATTTAATTTGGACAGATAGTGATGATATTTTATATCCTAATCATATAGATGAAAAAGTTCGTTACATGGAAGAACACCCTGAATATGCTATCGTTTATTGTTTTTTAGATGTTGTGAAATATGATAATCTTGAAGAAGTTTTATATATTGATAAAAGAGCTTTAAATTGTAACAAGGCATTTTATAATATTTTATTTGAACGGCCAATTACTTGGCCCCCTGTTGGTGTTATTGTCAGAACGGATGCTTTATTTGATGTTATTCCTGAAAAGAAAATTCCTGTTTGTAGCGGTGGACAAAATTGTCAAATTCAAATGCCTGTATTATACAAGTATAGCTGTGGTTTTATCAACAAGTCATTAGGAAAATATGTTCAGAGAGAAGATTCTCATTCTCACGTACATAAACGTAAGTTTTTACATAGACGATTACAAATGTTAAAAATTTGGATGTTAACTATTTCATCCTTGAAATATGCTGGAAAACAAGAAAAAAGAGATTTATTACTTACAGTCTTATTGAGAAATATTTTTATGATTTTAGAGCATTATTTGTCAAGAATATTTTCACTAAAGAAAAACGATAATCATTTCATATTAAATATCTTATTTATTAAGTTATCGTTCAAATTATGTAGAAATTCTCAAACCCTTATCGCAGTAGAGAAAGAGAGAGAGTAATAAGCCTAGCGGATTTCTGTACAAGTGAAACTCGGTTAGCGAGTGCCGAAATGAGTGCAGACGGAGTCCTACGAATGACAGGTACGAGCGAAAAGAAATCCAAGAGAGCAGCTTATAGTTATTCAAATAGGAGAAAAGTTGCATAGTTTTAATAAAAACATAAAACAATTAGGAAATCGGATTCTGTATTTGCGTAAGTTACGTGGGCTTACGCAAGCTCAGCTTGCGGAATTGGTTAACCGAAGCACTAATCATATCTCCAAAATTGAGCTTGGTGGCGCAAATCCCTCTGTATCATTGATTTTTGAATTATCTTCCGCTTTAAACTTTTCACCTTATGAATTATTTAAATTTGATGAAAATAATGATGTTGATTTTATTATTTCTGAATTTCCCAGAGTAACTAACCCGAAACATAAAAAATCTATAAATACTATTTTTAAGTCTGTCGTAGATGGATTTGTTAACATCTAAGATCCTTGGCTAACGTTTTTTGTTATACTAAACTGACTTAATATTAAGTCATTCTGAGGCTTTTAGCCGAAGAATCTCCGAAGAAATACGAGATACTTCGGTCATTTCATTCCTTCAGTATGACAAAAAAAATAAGCCGTCATTCAACACTTACTCATTATGAGTGGTTTTATGATTCATAAATGAATTTTGGGAGACATTTTAAATATATTTTATGTATCATTATGTATAGTTGTAAAATATATTTATAATATATCTTGAAAACATGTAGGAAATCTGCTACAATGTCTTTATGAAAGAGATAATCTACTATACAACGATTGACGGTAAATGCCCTTATATTGATTGGCGTAATAATCTTAGTTATAATTTTCAATCAAGAATTTCAATGAGATTATTGAGGTTGATGAATGGTAATTATGGTGATTGTAAAAGATTAAAGAATAGTCAATTATCAGAATTACGTTTCGACTTTGGTAAAGGATATAGAATTTATTTTAAAGAACTGGACGATGTTATTATCTTAATAGTTGCAGGTAGTGACAAATCAAATCAAAAAAATATAATAAAAAAAGCAGATGAATATCTGACAGAATATTTAAGCAGGAGAACAGAAAATGACAATAAATTTTGAAGATGACTTAATACAACAATTACAAAATCCTGAATTCCAGCAAGAATGGTTAAGGCAGGCTATTCTTTTATATATTGAAGACGGGGATTATATTGAGTTTTTTAGATGTTTGGAACAAGTTATCAAGGCAAGAACAACGGTCAGCGAATTTGCAGGAAAAATTGGTATGAACAGAGTACAGCTTGTTGATATACTTCATGGAAGAACAAAAACACCAAGTATGCTTACAATCGGCAGAATTTTATCAGGCTTAGGTTATCAACTTGATGTTAAATCTGCGTAGTAGTATTGATTAAATTATTAAATAAAACATTTTAGGAAATAATATGGGATATTGGAAAGAACGTCAGATAAAGTCAGAAGAACAAGGGTTTGATGATATTGATACATTTGTTTCTGAAGAATGTATCAATGATTCATATATGCAAAATTGGATAAGAGATAATGCCGAAGGATTTGGGAAATGTTCATATTGTCCCAAAGTTAAAGAAAGTTCTGCTTATGTTTCAATGCATACATTTATGAATAAGATTAAAGATACGCTTGATGTTTATTATGATGATGCTGAAAATCGCTTACCGTATGACAGCGAAACAGGTGAATATTGGGGAACGGTTTATGATAACTATGACATCATCTATGAATTAGCTGAAAACTTAGGGCTTGATACTGAATCAAAACTTATGTGCGATATAGCAGATATTTTGCACGACAAGTCAAGATGTGAGAATGATTCAAGTGAAGCCAAACGCTTTTTTGAACTTTTAGACTATTCTTGGCAATCTTTTTGTGACAAGGTGAAATATCAGTCAAGATATTTCTTTAACGAAGAAGAAAGCAATGAGGATGATAAATATTCGCCTTTAGATATACTCAATATGCTTGCAAATGATTTTATCAGACAAAGATGCTTTACTGATTTTGAACCAAATATTACTTTTTACAGATGCAGAGGGTTTAGCAGTAAAAATGACATAAAAACAAATGTAGAGGACTTGTGTTCTCCACCAAAAAACTCTGCATTTTGCAACAGGCTGAGTGCAGAAGGCATTTCGGTTTTTTACGGTGCTTTTGATAAAAATACTGCAATGACAGAGGTGGCAAATTCGGAGTATAAATTTATTGTTTGTGCTGAGTTTAAAAATAAAGTTAACATTCGTTGTCTTGATATTACAAAATTACAATCGCTTACTATTTCTTATTTTGATACAGAGGACTTGCAGAAACAGGCAAAAAGCAGGTTCTATAAAGTGCTGAACAGTGTTTTCTCTGCTCCAATAACGGGGCTAAAAGGGGTTGAGTACGCTCCATTACAGGTTTTTGCAGAATATTGCAGAAGCAAATTTAACATTGACGGTATCGTTTATAACAGTTCAAAGTGCCCTGATAAAAAGTGTATTGTTCTTTTCTACAACCATAATCACTTTTTGTCTAAAAACTCAAAAATGAACATAGGTGATATTGAAATATATGAACCAAAAATTAGTTATGAGTTTAGAAAGTCATATATAAAATTGTAAATTTTTGGTAAAGTATTTTACTATTTATAATTCTATTGTTTAATAGTATTGTGGGGGTGCTTTAATGTCAGAAGAAACAAATTTAAAAGTAATCAGCATGTTTAATCGCCATAATAAAGATTTACCGCAGGATACAGAAGAACAAATTAAATATTTTGCAGGCTTTAATTATGTGAAATTAAAACGTGACGTTAACGGTAAAAAATTTGTTGCTTCTAAATTGTTGTCTTATGCTGAAAAATGTCATTATATTGTTTCGGTTCTGAGAAATGTTGATGGCGAAGAATGTTTATACAACTACGATATTAAAAGTTCTGATTTGCCAAAGTTTATTAAAGCTTTGGATAACAAAGTTTTAAACGGTACTCTCATTGAGATTGAAAAGTATATTCCGGAAGATTTAGCATAAATGAATTGTTTTTTTAGAGAGCAGAGTGAAGCTTTGCATAATTGCACAAAACCTTATCAATACGTAGGTGGGGAATTTTTGTCGTATAACAAAGATTTTGACAGCGCCGATGTACGATTACTATTGGCATTTCCCGATAAATATGAAATAGGTATAAGTAATCTCGGGGTGCGTGTTCTGTACGAACAGGTTAACAAAACAGAAAATTATATGGCTGACAGAGTTTACGCTCCTGAACCTGATTTTAAGCCAACTCCGTTGTATGCACTTGAGTCAAAACGAAATGCAAAAGATTTTGATGTGATAGGATTTTCACTTCAATGGGAACTTGCATATCCGACCGTTTTAAAAATGTTGGAGATGGCAGGTGTGCCTTATAAAAATTCTGAAAGAAAAGATGAACACCCAATTATTATTGCAGGAGGTCCATGTACTTTTAATCCATTACCAATGTCAGATTTTATAGATGCATTTATTATTGGTGACGGAGAGGATGTTATTATTGAAATCTGTGATGTTATGAAGCAAGCTAAGAATTTATCACGCAGAGAAAAGCTTGAAGCATTATCAAAACTTGAAGGTATATGGATAAAGGGTATAAATAAAAGTGTAACAAAACGTGTGGTTCAATTAAAGCCTGAAACTGCACCCGTAAGATATCCTATACCGTTTTCAAGTTCAGTTCAGGACAGAGCCGTTGTAGAAATAAGACGAGGATGCGGAAGAATGTGCCGTTTCTGTCAACCGGGGCACGTCACTTTACCGATAAGGGAGCGCAAAGGCGAAGAAATTGTTGAGCTTGTGAAGGAGTTGGTTAAAAATACAGGTTATGATGAATATTCTCTGCTTTCTCTTTCTTCAAACGACTATTCTAATATTAATGAAGTTATAAAAGAGTTGGCTATTGATTTTAACAAGAAGAAAATATCAGTATCCTTGCCGAGTCAAAGAATTGACGGTTTTAATCTCGAATTAGCCAATCTTGTTCAAAGTGTAAGAAAATCAACAATGACTCTTGCACCTGAGGCAGGCAGTCAAAGACTGAGAAATGTTATAAAGAAAAATATCTCAGAAGAACAAATATTGAATGCTGTTTTAACGCTATATGAAAACGGATGGTCTAAGATAAAGTTCTATTTTATTGCAGGATTACCGACAGAAACGCTTGAGGATATGGACGAAATGGCTCGTCTTTTGAGCACAATAAGATACAGAACAAAATTGTTGAAAAAAGAAAAAGGTTTAAAGCACGGCTTTGATATTACGTGTACCCTTTCTATATTTGTTCCAAAACCGTTTACACCGTTCCAATGGCGCGGACAATCCGATTTGGATGAGGTTACGGAGCATATTAAATATTTGAAATCAAAAACTGATAAAATTAAAGGTGTAAAAATTAATTATCACGAAAAATATGTATCTCAGATTGAAGCCGTTATGACGAGAGGTGATGATTCGTTATGCAAATATATTGAAGCTCTTTATAAAAAAGGATGTTATCTTGATGGTTGGGGTGAATATTTTGATAAAAATGTTTGGTCAGAAACGGCAGAAGAATGCGGAATATCTCTGAAAGACTTGGCAATGAAATCATTTGCTATTGATGAAGATTTACCTTGGGACTTTATAAATATAGGTGTTAGCAAAGATTGGCTGATATCTGAGTATAATTCTGCATTTAATCAGCCTTCAGAATTAAATATTCAGCCTACTTGTGAGCATAAGTGCGTAAATTGTGGTGTATGTCCTCAGCTAAAAGTTAAAAAAGTTTTAGCACCCGAGTATAAGTCATCGGTATCAACGGATGATATTATTCCAGCCGAAAGAAAAGATCCGTCTGTTTGCACTCCTGATTGCAACAGAGTGTTATATAAATATCGTTTAAAAATTACAAAGAAAGGTATATTGAAATATTTTTCGCATTTGGATTGGCAAAATACTTTTCTAAAAGCTTTATCAAGAACAAATTTGAATATAGCATTTTCAATGGGATTTAATCCTACAATGAAAGTTTCAATGGGAGTTGCATTACCGCTGTTCGTCGAAAGCGAGGGTGAACTTATTGATATTGAGCTGCTTGAAGATACTCCAATTGAAGTAATAAAAAACGAATTAGAAAATGTTTTGCATGAAAATGCAAAATTGTTGGATGTAAAAAAACTTGACAAAATGTGTACATCTATTGACACTACCGTGGTTTGGGCAGAGTATAAAGTAGATTTTTCTGACACTAATCTTTACAAAATAGAAAATATTAAGTATAATGTGGACAAGGTTTGTTCTTCTGATGAAATTTTAATCAGGAAGAAAAACAAAAAAGGTTTAGAAAAAATAATAAACATTAAAAATTCAATAAAATCATATAGATTTGAGAATGGCTGTTTATTCATAGTATTGAGAACCGGTCAACAAAGCGAAATCCCAACTGTACGTATTGACGATTTTCTAAAATTAATCGATTTGGATGGTTTACCAACTCCTGATATAGTTCGTACCTGCTTTTTTGACGAAGAATTAAGAGTTTTATAGTTAGTTAAAGGATTTAAAAATGAAAAACACAGATTCAGGACAAAAGATTGTTATCGCAGAACGTGATAACATTGCTGCCGTGCTTGAAAACGGTAAAGTTACAGAATTTTTTATCAATCGTGGTGAAATTTTATTGGGCGATGTATATTTAGCTCAGGTAGAAAATGTTTTACCAAGTATTGATGCAGCGTTTGTAAATGTTGGCTCTGATAAAATGGGCTTTTTACACGCACAAGATGTTATGAAAAAAGGTGCTTTGCAAGATAAATTAGCACCGAAAGAAAAATTGGTAGTTCAGGTTGTAAAAGAGCCAACAGGACATAAAGGTCCGAGAGTTACAACCGAAATCAGCTTACCGGGAAGATTTTTGGTATTGATGCCTAATGAAGCAGGAATCAATGTAAGCCGTAAAATTTCTACAGTAAAAGAAAGAGCAAGATTAAAATCAATTGTAAGCTTGCTTAAACCGGTAGGTGTTGGCGTTATTATCAGAACTGAGGCAGAAAACCAATCGGAAGCTGACATTCAGGAAGATTTAGAAATTTTATTGGAAAAGTGGAATAATATTGTAACTTCTGCTGAAACGGTTACAGCTCCTGCTTTGTTATATCGTGACCAAGATTTGTTGTACAGAGTTATTCGTGAAGCTTGTACGGAAGATACTCAAGAAATTATTGTTGATACAGCATTTGCAATGAACAGATTGCAAACCTTGTTGCAAACTTGGCACATGAACAGAGATATTAAAATTACTCTGTTTAAAGGCTCTGAACCTTTGCTTGTTGCAATGGATATCCATAAAGAAATAAAAGCAGCCTTGCAAACAAAGGTTAATATGCCATCTGGCGGATATTTATTCATTCAGCAAACTGAAGCACTAACTGTTATTGATGTTAACAGCGGTAAGTTTGTAAGCTCTGCAACTCAGGATGAAACAATCTTAAAAACAAATATTGAGGCAGTTCATGAAATTGCACGTCAGTTACGTTTAAGAAATATTGGCGGTATGGTAATTGTTGACTTTATTGATATGACATCAAGAGTTGATAAGTTAGCTATGATGGAAGAACTTGAACTTGCACTTGAGCCTGATAAAGCAAAACCACAGGTAGGTCAGCTATCTGATTTAGGATTGGTTGAGTTGACCAGACACAGACAAGGTCAAGCATTAGCAGAAGTTTTTGCTAAAAAATGTCCTCACTGCCAAGGTAACGGATTTATTATGGAAGATATAAAATATGCTTATCCAACTGCAGAGGGTGAATACAGGGCAAAAGCTGCCAAGATGAAATTACCTCTGAGCGGGTTCAAAAAGAATAATTCTCAAAAATACAATAAAAACGGAAATGCTCCGGAAGAAGAAAATATGATTGAAACACCGCAGCCGCAAGAAATTGAAATTAGTGTGAGTGTCGAAAATCCTTCTACTGTCGTTCAGGAAGAAACCGATATTTTAGAGCAAAATAAGAAAAAAGGCGGCAGACGTACTAAGTTCAACAAAGGTAAAGTGAAGGAAATAATCAAGAATGAAGAAGTTCTTGAAACTTCTGAAAATATTTTGCCTAAGGAAGCAGAAATTGAATTAGATGTTGAACCTAAAGAAATTGTTGAAGAGCCTGTAACTGCAGAAGACACAGAAAATAAATCTGAAGAACAAGCTGCTGAAACAAGCGATGATTCAAAATCTGAAAAACCAAAAAGAACAAGACGTCCAAACAGAGGACAAGGTAAAACAAAAAGAACTTCAAGAGGTTCTAAAAAGGCAAAATAAATGAATAAAAAATTTAAAAATATATTAGCAAGTTTATTTGTTATAGGTGCACTTTTTATAAGTGCGCCTGTGCTTGCTGAGGATATTCCGACAAATGTTGTGCAGGAACAAAAAACGTCAACTGTTCCTCTAAGACAGCCAATTAGCAGAAAAAAATTGGCAATGAAGTTTATTATGGCGATGATGGGTGTTGCTGCATCTTCTGTAATAATATACGTTTCTTTAACTATATATAACAGATTTATTTACGGAACACCAAAAGCACCTCAACCCAAAACTCAAGATGAAGAATTTAAAACTCCGACGAATATGAAAGATGCTTTAAGTATCTTCCTAAAAAAGACTAAGTAATTTTTATTAACCGTAAGGTTTAATATTATTAACTTAAATATTAGACGGAATGGGAATTTATCAAAATTCATATAAAGCTACAATTCTTTATATGGAGATTATTGTTATGAAAAAATTCCCTGATAGATACTTAGAGTTTAAGAATATAAGTAAAGATGTGATAGATTGGTTTGAAGATGTCGCAGAAGAAAATAACTGTCGTATTGAGAAAAAAGAATGGAAAAGTAAATATAACAGTTACGTGACTTATGATTATGAACCTTTCTGTTCTGATGGTTTTGAAATCAATGTCATTGTAAGTTCAAAGGATATAAGTTACTTAAATTTCTTAAAATATTTATATACTGAAAAAGTTAATACAATTGATTTTTTGAATAATTGTATAAAAATTCCTACTATGAAAAATTATTTTTAAATGTGGTAATGATTTATGGTTATCACATGGATACCTCGGTAAAACTTTTTTGCTTTGCCGAGGTATTTCGCAGGCAAATTAATTTTTTACGAGTTTTATACTATTTGAAATGTTAACATTAAATAATAGTATCAGCAGCAGTGTCCATTTTGGATGCAAAAACCAGTTAATTACACCAACTAATACTGAGTTAAAAAAGTCTATTGGTGAGGATAATCTCATGCTGCTTGAAGAAATAAGATTGTCTGCTAAGAAACAGGGGGCTGAGGTATATTTATTTGGCGGGGCAGTCAGGGATTGCTTGATGGGTAAAAAACCTAATGACTTGGATGTTCTTGTAAATTGTGATGCAATTGATTTTACTCAAAAACTGCATGAAGAAAAGCCAAATATTTTTATAGATACATTTTTAAAAAGACCTGTTAAACGTGCAAT
>OMPX01000127.1 GCA_900313115.1 uncultured bacterium | reverse complement strand
TGAGTATGATTTACATCTGATTTTCCGTCTAACTCTGCATCTATTTCAGACTTTGTATAATAATTACTCAAACTTTGATGCTCAGTCAGATAATTACCAACAGCTTGTTTTGTAGCCAATAACGAATCTGTCTGCGCTTTTGTATATGCATTTACTTGCTCTGCCGTTACCGAATGCGGATTATGGCTGTCTTCCGAATGTTGAGTGAGTGCATCATAACAAAATGTTTCCAAATTATTTTTCAATTCTTGACAACGTGATGTTAACTGCTGCACGATTTTAAAATAATCAGCACATTCTTGTGCTTTTTCTAAAATTTGATTCAAATACCTGCTTATTTGTTTTTTATATTCTTCTATACCGGTAGTTGAAATAGTTAGTTTAATTTTATCGAAAACTGTTTTTACCTTCATAAATATCGTATTATCAGCATTCGATACATTTAATCTTATATCTTTTTCTTTCATCTAATCACCCTCCACCATTTTTGGATATACGATGATTAAATTCATTTCCCCGAACTCTGATTTATCAATAACAAGAGTATTCTCTTCTCCGTCACAACATATTTTCATTGCATAATAATATATTGCATAATTTTCATCAGACGGCACAACAAACAAATCGGTAAAGTCACTTGATAAAATAAATGTGACAGATGTATTGTAATTAGAATTAACAACCAACTCACTGCCGACAGGTTTTCTGTTTTTATCTTTTACCGCAAAATAAACTCGATAATCTTTATCTGTACTCAAACCATCAATTATTAATTGTCCGCTATCACCCTGATGAATATATATTGTACCGTTATTATCAATATTAAGCGTCATATTGAACCTCCTTCAGTCTTGAACGAAGCTCCTGTATTTGAGAATTATAATACTCAAGCCACGTTAAACCGCACGAAGAATCCTTTACAGATGGCTCACATATTGCCCTGATTCGTTTTTCATCAAGTCGTTTTATTTGTGATAATATTTCAGATTTTCTATTATTTAATTCTTCTTTTTTTAAATCAGACTGATAATCCTCACTGTTCAAATATTCTGAATACAAAATATAATCTTTATCAAGTTTACCGATTTTGTTGATTTGCGAAACCTCTTTATTTAACAAATTTATTTGCAATTCTCCTCTGTAATCATCTTCAATATTCCATCCTTGCCCATTGAATACAGCAATTTGGTTTTTCCTTGTATCAGGCGGGGCAACAAATGTTGAATTAGGAGGATATAAATATTCATTTTGCTTTTTGGGATGTTTTTGAGGAACAACTTCTGTCAAAAACTCCTTAGTATTTTTGTCATAAATATATATCTTCATAAAAACTCCTTAGTACTTTATAATATAATTAAGTGTTAATGCCGGTGGTTGAACGATAGCACATTCATCATCATAAATTTCGTTATATTTAGATGCATCAAATAACATAAGAGGGTTATACGATGAATTATCGTGTCCTGCCCCCCAACTTCCACCTTTTGCACCTGCTTTAAAAGCTCCTGAAACAGCACTCGAACCTTCGGTACCTTGCAGCCTGAATTGTCCTTTAATATTTGGTAATTTTGATGTTAAATAATCACCTATTGAATTTTCACCATAACCCCAAATGGTTTTATCTCTAAGATTTGGCAAGCAAAATGTTGTACTGTCTGAACTCCCAAATGTTTTACCTATAACATCATACAAATCTTCAAAATCAGAAATTAAAAGTTCTGAACCATCACAAGAAAGAAATCCTTCCGGAATACTTAATGATGGATACGGTAAAATCATACCAACCGCTATAAAAGACGATTTAAATGACAATAAATTTGTTACACTCAAATTCAATGTGGCAACCTGAGAAGAAAAAGTAGATACTCTCTGCTCAATATTTTCAGACATTGCCGCAATTTCTGAATCTAGATAATTAAAATTATCATTCAAAACCTTTGAAGATGCTAATGCACCATATTCAATTTCTGTTAAACTCATAATTATTCCTTCCCGCCAATAATGGCATCATAAATTTTATCAACCTTTTTCTGCATATCAGAAATTTGAGACTTTAGATTATTTGATTCTTCTTTTGTCATATACTTTTGAGAAACATTTTCTAATATTTCTCTATGCTGTACTTCTAATTCCTGAGGAGTAACAAAAAGGTTGTATTGAAAAAACATAACAAATACTATAAGAATAACAGGCGCATATCTTGTTATTATTTCTTTGTCCATAAGCACCTCCGTAAAATTAAAAGCTGAACTTTGTCTCTTGATTTCATCAATGGAAAATATTTTTCAACAATCGATGTCATCGATAAAATATCAAATTTTAATGATTCAATTTGATATTTTAATTTTTTTATTTCATTTTTTTGCTTAAAAAAATTTTTTATACGTTTAAACATTGAACCTCCATTCATAATTTATAAAAGAGGCAAAACCCACTCTATTAAAGCCTCTAACAAATTATTAAGTTTTATTAAGCTATATTTATTTAAAAAGTCAATTTTTTGATAAGTATATACTTTATATATATACAGAGAGATTATATTTTTAAGAGTTTAAAACAAACCCGATAGGAGAG
>OMPX01000071.1 GCA_900313115.1 uncultured bacterium | reverse complement strand
TCGCAGTTGAAACGGGAGTTGGAAAGCCGAGCCGATAAACACCCGCTTATGAGTGATATTCGCGGGATTATGCGCAATCAAAACGCGGCTGATAATGTCATATTTTTGTACCGCGAGAACTATTATATCAAGTTTGCCGAACCGACAAAACATAAAAAAGAAACCGAGGAACATTATCAAAAACGTGTGCGGCAGTGGCAAAAACGTTGCGACGAAACAGAAAACATTTGTGAAATTATCATCGCCCGCAATTCCGGTGGCTTTTGCGGCATAATTAAACTGCATTTTGATTGGGCCACCGGACTGTTTTGGGAGGAGAAAAGAGAATGACATTCTCTGCTCCGAAAGTAGGAATATTTTGGTTGATACCGACAAAACAAAATGGGCAAATGTTGGTTTATTTTGCACAAGATTTAAATAAGGCGAATTTCGTTGATATATATTATGATTCGACGTTTGAACATATTAGATGTTGGCAGAAAGTTTTGCAAAAATATCCTGAATTAAAAACCGCGCCTTACGAAAAATATCCGCGCGGACGCATAACTTTTATTTCCAAAGATGGAGGTAAGAGCGGAACTTTCAAGCTGATGGCCGATAAAAAGATTTTAGCACAAGACTTTTACGTGCAAAAACTCAAGGAAATATACAACATTGACTCTCGTTATAAACTGGACATTCTGCTTGACTTACACTATCGGACAAAGTAAAATGACTAAAAATAAACAAGGATAAGGAGAATTTGAAATGGTTAATTTCTTGGAATTTTGTGAGAGTTACTCTGGAATTGACGGCGGAGATATTACCGGTAAATATTGGTTTGTCGGCATGGAATGGGCAGACTGGGGTGATGAAGGTATAGCCAAATATTATAAAAATGATAAGTGGATACCTGTTGAAAAACCGGAATATACAAATATAGATATTGAAGAAAGAGATGAAAACGACAAAGAAATTTGGAAATTTGAGAAGAAATTAAATAAGCTGTATCAGCAAATTACCAAACCCAAAAAAGTAATTAACATTTTTTCCTCCGGTTCTGACTCTTTTAAGCTCAATCTCTTCCCGCTACCTTTTAAAGGAGATGATGACGAGCGAAAAAAAGGGATATGGGATGAAAATGAACCTTATAAAAAATTAACCGGATTTTCCTCGTTTAAATCCTATCAGAAAGGAGTTATTCCAGCAAGGCAAAGGTGTTTTGATAATTTATTGAAATTAACGGATAGACCTAAAACAATTTTTTGTTTTGGCATCGGATATAAAAATTTTTTCGCCGAAGCTTTTAACGTTTCGTGGGATGAATTTAAACTCGTCGGACTGACTTCAAAAAACTATCGCATTTTTGCGGTTTATAATCCGTCTCCTCTCATAAAACAAATTATAATTTGTCCGTTCCCATATTTTGAATATAGTGACGAAGATGTAGAAAAAATCACTAAATGCATGATTTAGTTTTTATGTGAAAATATACTCCGACCTTTCTTAATGAAAGACCAAAATTCTAATTGATTAACCTATTATTTTATTAATTTTAAGGTTATTATACCACTCTTCATAGATAAGATATATTCGCCTTCTAATGACATCTTCTGCTTTTCTTCGTTTCGTTCTATCTTTTCTTATATTTGTCCCTATATTTTCAAATTCATACTTGTAGTTTATATAATTGTCTTTACTAATACAGAATGAATCTTCCAAAAGTTTATTATCATAAATATCATTAGTTTTAAATTTTACTATAGGGTCATCATCTTGATCACTACGGTTTTTATCATAAGGCCAAGCGCGAAAATTACCGATAGTATCCCAGTTAATACAATTATTTTTTCCTCTTTCCACTGATGGGAAAATGTGATCATAATCAAACGGTCTATTCATATCGTCTAGTGTAAATTGTCCTTTGCTAAAGGTGTTAGATAAAAATTTTCTTTGTGCATACAAAAGAAGTGCTTTTTCCCATTTAATATAATATTCAAAGCATTTTTTATTTTCGGAAGTTGTATTAATGCGATCTACATTAAAATTGTTTGGAGATATTGGCAGATAATCCATATATTGTTTTTGCTCTTCAAAAAATTTTTTAGCGACATCACATATTTTCCCGCTCGTTTGACTTTTCATTAGTTTAACAAAATTCTGAACTAAGGTTCTTAAAGTATTTCTTTGACGTTTTTTATACCCGAAAATATAAAGAGTTGTTATAATTGAAGTAATATACAGGTTTAAATCTTCAAACTTTTGCTCATTTTCGATCATGTACATAATTAAAAATGTTAATGGCATATTTTGGTTAATAATGTCCAAGAACCAAATATATGGTATACCTGTGTTATTTTCCTCTGTGTATACCATTAGCTGTTCGGCTCTATTAATTGCTATAATTCCATTATTATTGAATTGTCCATCTAAGAAGGCTATAAATTTTTTTTCTTCTGCTTGCAATCCTGATCTAAAACGGCGAGTGGAAATTGTTAAATTTTCAGCTTTATTATATAGAAAATAGCAAATTGTTGCAAAACGAGAAGGTAATATATGACTTTTTTGGCAGGCTTCATCAATACTATCTATATATTTTCTTCCTTTTTTTGACATCAACGCACTCTTGACTAGAGAATAGTTCAAATCGTCATTTGAGATACGTTGTCCTGCTGTATTAATGAGAGTAAATAAATATTCCGTGGTATCTAGTATTTCTTCATTTTCCTGTTCAATATTTAAATTTTGGTCATCATCTTTGATAAAAATAAATGGTATACGCGTATTTAAAATCGTTTGTTGATGTTGTTCTAATATTTTCCTTTCATCATCAGTAATACCTTGAATTGCTACAGAATTATCTTTCTTAAATATTTGATATTTACTAATTTTACTTTTCACTTCAGGCATAAAATCTGAAAATTTGACACTTCTTTCACAATCGTATGGAAAAGAATTATTGAAAAAGTCCGCATTATCCCAATAACTGTGGTTTGATCCTAGTTCAGTCAATTGTTTTTCTATCAAGTTTTTTGCATTATTTATGTTGGAATAACTTAAAATTTTATCATTTCTTTTTCTTTGATATCCCCAAGGATGAGATGTCGTTATGACCCTAGTATTGTATTTTCTAAAGTCATGAGTAGAAGCAATATTTTCTATCAGATCTAAAAAGATTTTAATTTTATTTTGGATACTTTTAATATTATCAAGATATACATTGTTTTTGGTGTCACAGCTACTCCAATCAAACCCTAGCAATATAGAAGTTAATCTTTGCTGACCATCTAATATTTCTATTTTTTTACCATTTTTTTTACAGATAAAACTTCCTATTGGAAAACCTCTTAGCATAGAGTCCCAGATATCTTCAATTTTTTTAGGAGACCAAACAAAACCTCTCTGAATAGGTGGCAACTCTATTTCAGAATTTTTTACCTTACAAATAATATCTGCTATAGTATAAATATTATCGTCTTTAATATCTTCACTCATATTTACTTCTCTTTTTTGTTTAATCTAGTATCTAACAACCCTTAAAGTCTATCCGATATTAACTTAAAGTCAACCGTGGATTTATATAAAAAAATTACACCATTTATTAAATTTTGTTATATATCGTATATACGACAATATTTGACGGAGATGGGATATGGCAAATTACGAAAAAATGTACGGTTTGTTTGATTTGGCGATGGCTATGCAGGAATCTAGCGAAGGGCTTTCACTTGAAGACATTCAGCAAAAATACAACGTTTCACGCAGGACTGCCGAGCGTATGCGTGATGCACTGTTGAACTATTTTCCGCAAATGGAAGAAGTTGCTACCGGT
>OMPX01000076.1 GCA_900313115.1 uncultured bacterium | reverse complement strand
TCTGCCATCATATCTGTAGTATGTGAAGGCTTTATTTTTTCTCCTGTTTCAGCAAAAGCCTTATCCATAGCCCTTGCAATCTTACTCGAATTAAAAGGAACTGTCTTACCATCCCTCTTAATTATCATTTTTACATTGTTTGACATAATATGTCCTCCTTTAGATTTTTAAATATTCGATTCATTTCTGACTCCAAATTATCAAAAAATAGAATCTAAATATATTATATACTAAAATTAAAATTGATAAAAAAAGAGATCGGGGTTTAGCCGATCTCTTAAGTTTGTTACATCCACCCTACGTCTTCATCGTCAAGCCATGCATTATCTATTATATTATTTGTTTGGCTTTGACTAAAATGACGAATGACGGACAATGTTGTTATTACACCGATTGTAATAACGATTAAAACGATTAACATATGGATTCCTCCTCGAATTTATAATTTTTCTTAACTCGAAGGAATCCTCTCCAAATCATCCACAAAAAATAATATACAATTATTATATGTGAAAATTTAACTTCTTAAAATCAATCTTGTTTAGAATACTCTATATATTTTTTTATATCTGAGTCTGTCAGATTCAATAACTTTTTCCCATCAACAAAGTAGAAATCAGTTTCCTTATACTTTCTTGTGGTGTGATGCCATGAAGAATAAGATAATACGCACATTCTTAATGCTTTTATAGGTATTCCAATTAAATTATTAATATCAAAACTATGTTGTTCGGGATCATACAACTTTTGTACTTCATCGATTATTTCTGCTGCTGACCATTCATCATATGGTTTTGCTCCCATTTTATAAGCGTCAACTGCATTATTGCTCATTTTGCGTTTATAATCATATCCTGCCATAAATATCTATCCTTATATTAAAATGCAAATAATTTTGCGAGATAATCAGCTTGTGTTATTAGTTTCTTGTTTGTTTGTTTTCCGTGTTTCCTTTCAAAAGCTATATCTCTATTCTTTTCTGCTTCAATTCTTTTTTCAGGTAATTCTCTTTGATAAGCCACTTCTCTTTTCTTAGCATAAAAATTCAATCTTCTGTGAGAGCGTGAACAAATATACATACAAAACACCCTTTCAAAAATCAAAGCGGTTGTAGGTTTTTTACTGTTAGTATTATATATGAAAAGTGGTTTTGTTAAAATCTCTTTATGGAATATAATCAACATCAGAATATCCAAACGAGTCAACAATCTTTTTTAGATCATCTTTGTATTGTTTTTCGTAGTCTGTACCTTGTTTTATAACAGCTTCGATTACTGTACCATTATTCATAATACAATATGTTGTTATGCGATCAACTTTATAATCGTATTCAAGAACGTCCTTTTCAAAATAATCATAAAGAATATATGTGTCAAATTTTTCATAAGCTGTATTTTTTGCATCAAACCCAAATAAATTGCCACTAACTAATTTTTCACAATATGCTTGATCAACATCATCAAATTTCATGTCATTTCTTTGTAAAAGATAAGGATAAAAATGAAACTGTCCTTCAATTGTTTTAGGCCATATATCAACATCATCAATATCGTGTGTGTATAGTACGGGACAATCATGTTCAATAGTTAAATATAATCCTTTAGGACAAGTAAATTTAATATTAACACCATCCCAATCATATAGTCCGTCAAAAAAATCTGTATAAAATATTCTTTCATGTTCATTATCATATGCATATAATTTATATTTCTGATACCATTGTACCGAGTTGTTTTTCTTGGGAATTGATTGATATAATCCCGGTACTTCTGTTGGAGCTGCTGTAGTAACAACCGTTTTATTACTTGATGTATCTTCTAATGAATTATTCCCTAATCCATCATCTTCTGATTCATTACAACCTGTCATAAAGACAATTAATAATGATAAAGCTATCATAATAATCTTTTTCAAAAATATCCCTCCTATATAAAGGTTTCCTGTATATTATTATATATGATATTTTGTTGAGATTAAAAAATCCCACTTACTAAAAGTGGGATCTTCGTAAAATCAAAAATGTAAATAAACTGAATGTTACTGATAACAAACAAGAATTTCTATATTTGTATCTTTAAACACATCCTGTATTATTCCACTAACAACAGACCATTCAAGTCTATCAAGTCCGCAGCCTATCTTTGGCATTGCCAACTTGATTTCAGGTACCCAATAACAACGGTTTTGTGAAACTACCCAATCTTTCATTGACTCAAGACTTTCACCAAGAGCTTGATAAGTTGGTTTCATCCAGTATTTTTCCTTTGTTATGAGATTGATCACAATATAATCTTTCATGCCGATTGCAATGCTGTATCCATGTCCGTCCCATTTATTTCTGGGATAAGTATTCACAAGTTTTTCTTTTACTCCCATTTCGGTAAATTTTTTCGCTATACCGGCTCCCATTGCAAAGTCTGAACTAATACAATGTACTAAGGCATAATCTTCTGGAACCGTGAACAGATCTGTTTTCTTTTCAATATACTGCATCTTTTTCTCCTTCCCATTCAAGCTCTGACTGTGAATAAGCCTTAAAAAATAAGTCTTGATC
>OMPX01000072.1 GCA_900313115.1 uncultured bacterium | reverse complement strand
TCAGATCATTCAGCCTGTCATTGAGAACAATGCGGTTTTCAACGCCTACTACCAGAAGAAGATATCAGAAGGCAAGACACACCGCTGTGCACAAGGGCACTGTGTGCGTAAGCTTTTAAGAGTGATATTTCATCTTCTGAAGACAGGTGAGTCTTTCAATCCGGCCATGATCCATTGATAAACACTTCATCATAATCCACGTAAAATTCAGGCTATCAGGGATAGTTATTTTCAGTGTACACATTTTCACAATTTCAAAGATCTAACATTTCATTCCGGATAACCATTCAGTTTCTTCCCTTTCCCATGGGAAAGGGCTTGATTTCTTTATGGCTATCTCTCAGTACATATGGCATATGGTGTGTTCAAGGATTTATCCGCGATGTATTCATTTTACTAGTCAAGACAAACGCCTCAATCAATATGATGATGCTCCCACAAATCAGGTTTTGATGTTTTTATCAAAATGATAGTTTAAATCTCCTGTGAAAGCGATTATTTTGGAGTGCTCCTTGCACAATTCATTAAAATCATTAGTAGTCACATCAATTAACGCAACAACACTGAAATCAAAAATATCACTTGGTTATCGGATAAGTCCTAAGGAACACTGGCAAAGTCTAGCCTTACATCAATATACCGATCCAAGAATATGTCTCACCTTACTTTCATTTAAGTATTGGATAATATATATATCTACTGTTGGACGATCTCATTATTTGAAACATTGTGGATTTCTCCAATTGTGGATGAGTCTTCATGGTGCTTATCAGTGTTTTGTATGTAATTAGTTGACAACCCTTTGCGAGCTTCTTATTTATTGAATGCCAAAGCTTCACATTTTCCTGTTTGCATCAGCCTTGGAGTTTATCTACACATTTATGTCTGCCCACATAAATGTAATCATATTGTTTTGCAACTTTTCCAGTCAACCCATCAAGGCGGTTGCTTAATCTACTCTTTAAATTGCCTAGATTATTTTTATTATAATAAAGTGTTCTGAGTATATCATATACAACGAATCTGACGAGCCCAAACTTTGTCAAATATTTTTTTGTGAATAAAACCTGATTACGGTCATAAAGATATGAGACTAATCCACTTTTTTTAAAACTAGCAGTCGACGCCCCTCCTTTATGAAATACAGTTACACCAGTTACACTTCGATTGATATAACTTAAAGTATGAGCTTTATAACACCAGTCAGTTTCTTCAAAAAAAAGAAAGTATTCTTCAGGTATTAATCCAACTCTCTTGATAAGTGATGACTTTAGCAACAAACATGAGCCATAAACAACATCACAATCTATTATTTCTGGAATATCATTTGTGTATTGTTTATCTCCATTTATCCGATCTACGCAGCCTTTTTCAATAAAAACTTTACCACCTGTATTTTGTATTAAGCTAGTATGATAATCCGTTATACGTGGACTGACAAAGCCTGTATTTGGCTGGTTCAAAACTCTTATACAAGGAGTAAGGAAGTCTTCTGTAACAACCACATCATTATTTAAGATACATATGTATTTTGCATTATTATCTATTGCATATTTTATTCCTATATTATTTCCGTTTGCATAGCCCCAATTATGATCCGATTTTAGTAGAATGACTTTGTCAGAAATATTGTTCTTTAATTGATTATAGCTTTCGTTCGTCGAAGAATTATCAACAATCACAACAGTGACATCCTTCATATCAACATTCTGAAAAAGACTAGTAACACATTCGATAGTATCTAAATAATTATTGTAATTAAGAATAATAACATATGTACTTGCACTCATTTAAATCCTCCATATGCTTAATACCGATGCCACTTTATGTATGTTAGTTTCTACATTTTTCAAGCAAGTAATCAGAAATAACACAAATTAGAGTCCCACTACTACAAGTATTACCCTTTCAACAGTGATATATGCTCACTTTAGAATCTCCAATTTCCTCAAATACAGTTTTTTATATCATTAGCTTCTTCAAAACAATGGTATATATTTCGCGTTTGTTTTCTAGAGATAGATTCTTTCTCTGACCAAGGTTGTCAGAACAACAATGACTTTTTCTTTCTATTCGATATCATTGCCTTTCATTCATGTATTCATCTTTTACAAATTTGCTTAACACAATTTGAAAATAACTTTATCAATGGATTTGTGTTCGGTGTACAGTTTTTATAAAATTTCATTTTCTTATTCAATAAAAACTATAGCTTCTCCTGTCTTCATTTGCTTTAATTCGAGGAAGTTCGCACTTCAAAAACCTAATAAACTAACAATGCCGTTAAGTTAAGAAATCCCACCGGAAAAAAGGTGGTTTTTCTTATGGCGCCTTGAATGTAGTGTTATGTAAATATATAATT
>OMPX01000081.1 GCA_900313115.1 uncultured bacterium | reverse complement strand
ACATTCCCAGCAATATTCGTTTGCTTCTTGCTCATCCATTTCTGTTAGTGATTTATCTGAATTTAATGGAACAGCAACTTGACTTAATGGATATGAATTTGGTTCTACTTTTAAGCCTGCTTTTGGTTTATATGTGTACGCAATTTTAGCAATTATTTCGAATGAAGCGTTATCCTTGCTTATACAGTGATATGCGCGAGGGAAAATTATTGATTCGTTTTCTTCAAGATAATTTTCGAATAAGATTTTGTTGATGTGATCTTTTACGTTCTCGCGAATTGTGCCTTTTAGTTCAATTCCATCATCTATACCAATTATAAAGTCAAAGACGTTACGGTTTGGTAGGTTTACAGCTACTGAATTGGCTTTGGCTTTAGCTCTTTCGGCGATTGTGCCATGTTCTTTTTCGTCTGGACCGGTGTAGTTTATGTCTTTTAGGGATAAGATTTGGAACTGTGGTGCAGTTAGATTGGCTTTTTGTAGTAGGTATTTTACTATTTTGAATTTGTCTTTGTTTGATGTTGCTAGTAATATTGTTTTCATTTTTTATAGCTCCTTTTCTTTTTTATTACTCTGTATATTTTATATTATAAAGTGATTTTATTCAACTGTAAATGGAATTTTTTTTGATTTTGTATACTTTAAGCAACATACTTAACTTTTCTCTTGTATAAAAGAGTTTTATCTGCTATAATACTGATATTATCTTATATAGGAGGTTTTCACTGTGAAAAAAGCAGAAAATTGTCGGAATATAGCAAAAGAGATTTCATTTTTTAAAATGGGTCTTGCGGATTATGCCGGCACACCTGGAATTGGCATAGGATTTAATCCAAAGTCATTTGGCAACCCCTTTAGGAAACTTAAAAAGAAGTTAAAAGAGCACATTCGCCCTTACAATCTAAAAATCGTAAAGAGTTCTGAAAATGCAGATTATATGGTTATATTGTTTGCTGACTTTGATAATAACGATGGATATGACTGTTTAGGGTTCAATTGCTATTCTAAATCTAAAAAAGGTAGGTTTCCGAAAGTTGAATCTATTGGCTATTGCGGAGTATGTGGAGATGTAAATACTCTTCGCTTTAATGAAGATAATTCTAGAGTGCTGTTCCTTGGTACAGTGTAAACAGACAAGTATGGATTATGCTTGTGATAAATCCCCTTCGAGTTGAGTGAAGGGGATTTTTATTGTTCTTGTTATGAAGGTAAAAGATGAACTTTGGACCTTCGGGTTATGAGTAATTGGCTTAAAGTATTGGTTTACATAGGGTTTTGAGATTTTTATTGGTATATTTGTGGTGCCCAGTTTTTGGTTGTTGTAAAATTATGTGATTTTGGGTTGATTTTAGTGGGTTGTGTGCCCAGATTGTGCCCAATGGATAATAAATTTATGGAGGGATTTTTTATGAATAGATTTAGAGATGTTAAAAATGATTTGATTAGAGAATGGTTAGATTTTAGAGAGGAGAATAACTTTGGTTGTGTTTTGAGGAGATCTCGGAGGTTATTTTGAGTGCTGTTCCAAAGAAGGAGAGAAAATTTGTTAAGAGGCATTTGGATATGTTGGATTATAATTATACGGATTATATTTCTTATTGGAATGAGAGGTATTATAGGCATGGGTTTTGCGATGCTTTGCAATTGATTGATGGGCATAGCGAGTTTTAAGGCAATTTAAAAAGAGATAATGGAGAATTTTATTCTCTATTATCTCTCTTATTTTAGTAAGTTGTTATTTGAAATTATATTTCAAAAACTTCCATAATCATTGACTTTTAATATTTATTTTTATAATAACATCTTAAATTAAAAGTAATCTTCATTATCATTTACGCTAATTTTATCAACTTAAATTATTTTTCAAATAGCAAAAAGGATCTACTCCATTAATATCACCATCTTTAAAACATCTATATCTACAACCACCTCTGCAGTTATTATATTCTTTGCAATTATTACAAGTATCATTTCCTTCAAACTCTCTAAACTGTTTCAGAATTGAACTATTATTCCATATATGT
>OMPX01000083.1 GCA_900313115.1 uncultured bacterium | reverse complement strand
GCTATAGGTCTTTCCGCCTCGCGAACTCGCTACCGCTCAAACACACTCGGCGACTATAACTATCGTTAAACACGCGTTTTATTTTGTAATCATCTTATATTTATATTGTTTCGATATTTACCCCTAATATTTATTATATACAACTAAACGGTCATTAAATGACTAAGTAAATTTCTTAGTCACTTAGTCACGATTCACTTAGTCACCGTTTAACAGTTATAGGTTGGTGAAACCCAACAATAAACTAAATTATTCTTAGTCACTTAGTCACGATTCACTTAGTCACCGTTTAGCAAACTTCGTTTGCTAAACTATAATTTATTCCTTAAAAATCATCTAAATAGAGTATGACAACTTGTACGCAATTTGTGATAATACTATTGGGATTTAGTATATTTACTAAATTTCAGGGGAAATTTAAGAGTTGCTACAAGGTTAAAATTGAATAAAACTAATTTGGGGAAATTAAGCATAATTTTTCGTATGCTGCTTGTTTTTGGTTTATTGACCATTTCATGCGGCTCTTTTTCCTATGCAGAAACCTTACCGCAACTTAATCAATCAACTGACGCAAATCGACAATATACCTTTACTTCAGGTGAAACAGCAACTCTTGAAGAAAATATGGGAGTGACCTCATCAGGTTCATTTACTATCACAGGTCAAGATAAAAGTAGTAATAGTATAATTTTTAATTCTTTCTCAGGTTTTGTTGTTAACAAAATCCAAACAACTCTTAAAATTTCAGATGTAACAATAACAGGTGCGAAGTCAGATATTGGCTCTGTTATATATAATACTGCATCTGATGCATCCATTACATTATCCAACTTAAATATTGAAAGCAACTCAACACTATCACAAACGGATGCGTTAGGCGGTGCTATATATGCAAATAGTGAAATGAAGATTACTAATACTTCATTCAGAGGCAATTCGGCTGTAACACAGGGAAGCGGCTCAGAAGCTAAGGGAGGTGCAATTTATACAAGAAAATCTATTGAACTTATTGCGGATAGTGATAATATTGAAATTGTTGACAATTATACGGAAGATAGCAGCGGCACAAAGAGTGATAATGCTATTTATGTTGACAACAGTTCTGCAACCTTGACATTAAACGCAAAAAATAGCGGTAAAATTGATTTGCAGGATAATATTGATGGTGCGAACGGATATACCGTAAATATGACCGGTGACGGTACGGGCAAAATTGGTTTAAATAATTCAATCAATAACGCAGGTAAAATATCAATGTCAAATGTTGATATTTCTACAGTTAACGGTAAAGTTGAAAATCACAAGCTTGATAATTTGGAAGTTGGTAACAATGTTAATTTCTCAGTAGATGTTAATTTGGCGAATGACGAGTCAGACACAATTACCTCAAATAATGGAAGTGGCACAATTAACCTTACAGAAATCAGCGTAACAGATGCCCCAACATCTGACAGTACAACTGTTCAGGTTTTAAAAGATGCTGATGGACTAACCCTTAATATAGATGCTCTTAAAGACAAACAGGTTACCACTGTTCAGGCTACAATGTATAACAGTACAGTATTAGCAGAGTCGATAGCTTTGGCGACGACTGATACGGCGAATGACAGCTTTACCATAACAGGTTGGCAGGATACTCTTAATGCAATGATGCAGGATAGTAATCCTACTCACATGATTAAGAATTTTATCTTTAATACGGATTCTGAATATGTTCTGACACAAGATCTTAATGAAATGGTTCAAGAATCTATAATGACTATTTATAATCGTTCCGGTTCAGATTATGGTGTAATAAATGCTAACGGTCATTCAGTGTTCCAATTAAATAATCCAATTTCTACAATTACACTAAGAGATATAGAAATAAAAAATGCTAATACTGCAACAAACGGTTCTGTTGTGAATTTGGCTAACAATACTGCAAGCTTTACTGCATATAATTCTAAATTAACAAATAACTCATCTGATGGAAACGGCGGTGCTATATATGCAACAAACGGTACTGTCACATTGAATAATAGTGAAGTAAGCGGAAATAGTGCAAAAGGTAATGGCGGTGCTATATATCTGACAGATGAAGCAAATGCAGAATTTATTAACACTGATTTTAAAAACAACTCAACAGATGGTAATGGCGGTGCTATTTATACAGAAGTTGATACAAAAATTACTGCTCAGAACGGTTCAAGTACATTTGAAGGAAACACCGCAAATGGCGAAAGTAATGCAATTTATGCAGCAAACAATGCTACCGTAACTTTAGATGCTCAAAATAACGGTATTATAAATATCAACGATAAAATATCAGGTGCTGATGGTTATAAATTGAATATTACAGGTGCTTCAAACGGTATTGTTAATATAAACAATAGTGTAGGAAATGCAAATATAACATTAAACGGTTCAACTATGAAACTGGCACAGGATGATTTACTTTCAGGTAATAATTTTAATGCAAGAGGCGGTACTCTTGATTTAATAAACGGTTCTGTCGGTTCAACTAATTTCAAGAACTTCTCATCAAGCGGAACAACAAAATTGAATGTGGATGTTGATTTATACAATGTATCAATGGACAGGATAACGGCAAATAGTTATAACGGAGTGAACGGAACAATCAGTGTAAATAAAATGCGGCTGTTATCCGAAGCAAAATCGACAAAGACCAAAATATATTTTGCAGATGAAGGTTTGAGGAAACATGTTAATACACCAATTAAACAGGTTTCCTATTCTCGTGTTTACAGATATTTGGTATCTTATAACCCTCAAACAGGGTATTTTACGTTTAACAGAGGTACAGGCTGGGATGCTATGGACTTCAACCCTGCAGTGCTCGCCGCTCCTATTGCTCAGCAGACAGCATATATGAATCAGTTACAGACTTATGATGCTGCAATGTATCATTCTGATACTTATATGATGCTTCCGAAATGTGTCAGAGAAAATACAGGTAATATATATAACGAAGAATTTGATACAATGACATATTTCCAAATACAGGAAGAAGTGAAAAGTATTTGGGTAAGACCGTATGCATCATTTGAGAGTGTTCATTTGGCAAGAGGACCAAAAGTATCATTGATTAATTACGGAACAGTAGCCGGCGGTGAAAGTGACATGATTGATTTAGGTCACGGATTTAAGTATGTATATGGCGGTTATATTGCATATAACGGAAATAATATCAGTTACAACCGTGTTGATGCAACGCAACAGGGCGCATCATTTGGTGTAATCGGTTATTTATATAAGGGTAACTTCTTCAACACTGCAACTGCAAATGTTGGTTGGATGATAAATGATACATCTACCGATTACGGCTCTGATATTATGAACCTTATTATGACCGGGTTCTCGGACAGAATTGGTTATAATATTGAATTTGCAAACGGCAAAGTGATTATTCAGCCATCATTGACAGCAGGATATTCATTTGTTTATTCTACAGATTACACAAGCTCCGGTGATGTAAAAATAAATTCAGACCCGCTTAATGTGATTCATTTTATTCCGGGTATAAAAATCATTGGTAATCTCGCTAATGGTTGGCAGCCTTACGCAACCGTAAAAATTGTTGCAAACTTTATTGATAAAACTTATATGACCGCAAACGGTATTCAAGCTCCATTGATGTCAATTGATCCGTATGTCGAGTATGGTTTGGGTATTCAAAAGCGTTGGGCGGATAAATATTCTGGATATGCTCAGGCTACCGTAAGAAGCGGCGGCAGAAAAGGTGCTGCATTACTATTCGGATTCAGATATATGTTAGGTCAAATAAGAAATATTGCTTTCAGACCTCCTCACACTGATGCAAGCCCTAGAAAAGTAATGTTCAAAGAAAAGAAACGCCCTGAAATAACGATAGAGCCTATTCGTACCAGATTTGGTAAAAAAGATAAAGTTAAAAAGCAAAGAAGGGAAAAACCTAAATTTAGAATTAAATTATTCGATATCTTTAAGAAAAAACCTAAAGAGGTTAATTATAATTATAATACCGATGTATCTGCAAAAGTGGTTACGGATGTTTATGATGACGGTGTTATTATGCCAAGTATAAATGGCATGAAAGATAATAATTCAGGCATGGACTTCCAAGACCAAGACAGAATCAATAAGGTTCAACACAAGAAAGTTCAACCTGTTCAACCAAAAGCTGAACAAAAGAAAGTTGAGCAAAAAGTTCAACCTGCTCAACCGAAAGTTGAACAAAAGAAAGTTGAGCAAAAAGTTCAACCTGTTCAACCGAAAGCTGAGCAAAAGAAAGTTGAGCAAAAAGTTCAACCTGTTCAACCAAAAGTTGAACAAAAGAAAGTTGAGCAAAAAGTTCAACCTGCTCAACCAAAAGTTGAACAAAAGAAAGTTGAGCAAAAAGTTCAACCTGCTCAACCGAAAGTTGAACAAAAGAAAGTT
>OMPX01000095.1 GCA_900313115.1 uncultured bacterium | reverse complement strand
GCAAATCTGACAAAAAAAAGCTACGACTCAGAGAAACCGGTTCAATGTAATACTGAACACAACGGATACTTTTTAGACCCGTCAAATCCCGAAGTACAAACATTTTTACTCCAGCTCGCTCGCGAAATGGTTTATGACTATGACTTAGACGGTATAAATATGGACTATATAAGATACCCTCAAAGTTCAATTCCAAGAACAGCCGGAAGTGACTTAAATGCTTGGGGGTATACTTGCTATGCAAGAAATGAATTTAAATCAATATATGGAGTAGACCCTGTGTCAATTTCCCCAACGGATAATTGTTGGCAGGCTTGGAATGATTATAGAAGAGGCAAAATTACAAACTTTGTCAAAAGACTATCTAAAATATGCCGTTCAAACAAAGTAACACTTACTGCCGTAATCTTCCCAAATAAATACTCTGCTCTTGAAAATAAACATCAAGACTGGGAAGTATGGACTTGTAATGACTATATTGACGGATTCACCCCACTATTTTTGACTTGCGATCCTGTCACAGCATCAGAAATGATGAAAGAAGTTATTCGCTATAAAAACAGAAAAACAAAATTATATGCAGGAATGTTTACAACATTTATGAACGGTTCAGAATCCGATATGGTAAGACAAATACACGAAGCCAGAAAACTTAAAGTAGACGGATTTAGCATATTTGACTATGCTCATCTTCAGGATAAATATATAAACACACTAAAAGAAAGCATCACTACAAAACCGACACAGACAAAAAAGAAAAAACGTATTATAAAAAGAAAAAAACGTAAATAATAAAGGGGTAAAATATGGATATCGAAACACTTAGAAAAAATAATGAATTGCTTGATGTTTTTTGTTCATTAGCAGAAATACCATCTCCATCACTTCATGAAGAAAAGGTTATTGAATGGATACAAAATTTTTGTAAAAATAATGGGATAAATTGCAGCTTAGATAGCTACAAAAATGTATATATTTATATTCCGGCAACAGATGAAACAAAAGAACCAATAATGTTTTCATCACACATGGATGTTGTAGGTGACGCATCACCAATTGAACTTCAACTCGACGGGAACTTTATAAAAGCAAATAACAGGACACTTGGCGCTGATGACAAAGTTGGTGTAGCATCTGCCTTGTATTTGGCAAAAGAAATTGCAAAAAATAAAGAATTGAAACACGGCGGTTTGGAAATCACATTTACACGTGATGAAGAAACAAACATGAGCGGAATTGAACACGTTGAATTTTCAAAAATAAAATCCAAATACATTTTAGTATG
This sequence comes from uncultured bacterium, assembly GCA_900313115.1. Classification (GTDB taxonomy): domain Bacteria; phylum Cyanobacteriota; class Vampirovibrionia; order Gastranaerophilales; family Gastranaerophilaceae; genus UBA2883. The sequence continues at coordinate 12,209 of OMPX01000095.1, read as the reverse complement.
TGATGCAGATAAACTTGCACAAGTACAAATTTCAGGTGCAAGCTATACTAATGCTAAATTATATGTAAAAGGACTAATCGGAGGACATTCGGGAATTGACATTGGAGATAAAACAAGACTCAATGCTGCAAAATTAATTGCCGAATTACTTAATGATTTTCCTCAGGGAGTATATTACGAAGATAATACAGGTGTTATTACCTCTTGTAACTTAGGAGCAATTGTTGCAGGCGGAATACAAAACGCTGTAAAATCACTTGTTGATGACAACATTAACTCTCCTGATTATATAAAAACCATTACGGAGAAATCTTCTACTAATATTATTAATACTGATGCAAGAGCATCTTATTCAATACGAAGTGCAAGCGTTGAAAAAGAAGAAGAACTAAAGAATATTATGAAAAAATGTGTTGAGAACTTTAATAAAAAATACGAAGGTTTAGCAAAAGCAGAAATTACATTTGAAATTCACCTTCCTCCATTTGAAAAGGCTGATGATGATTCTATTCCTGAATTACATACAAAAGTATGTAAAAAATTAGGGATACAAAATGAAGTTTCATCTTTCCATGCAGGAGCTGAAACTCATATTTATGCTCATCAAAAAAATAGTAAAGGGGAAACTTTTATGCCATTTTTACTTGGATTAGCTGATGTATTTAACATGCACTCTGCAAATGAAAAAGTTGACTACACAACTCTGCTAAAAGGATATGAGATAATTAAAGAATTATTTAAAGAGTTTAATTCATAAACATTGGAGCGATCAATGAAAAAGCACGAATACACAACAATATATATTATACTTACCGTATTTGTGCTTTTTTCATTGCTGCATCTAACTAAACAAAAATTATATGATGTACTACAAGTTAACACACCCTTTGAAATAATAGTTGATAAAAACAGAAACGGTATAGCTGACGACAATGAAACAATTAATATTTCAAAAGATTTTCAGTATATAAAAAAAGAACGTACAAAGCTTGATGATGCACTAAATATAGATAACTATTCGCATTATGCTCTTTATTACCTGACTGAAAAATATACAACCGAAGTCCTGTTGGATAAAAAAATAGTTCTAAAGAGAAATAATATATATGTTGATGGAGAAAATTATTTAAATATTCTAACAAAATCGGGCTATATTTTTAAAAATAACACCCCTGTTAATTCGGAAGCTTTCAAAAAACGATTGAATCAAATAAAAAAAGTTAACTATGTGCTATACAATGCAAAAAGCAACAAATATCATCAATTGGAATGTGAATACGGGCATTTAGCACATAATTACACACTTGTTGCAAGAAGCCAGCTACCTAAAGGGGCATTAGGTTGTAAATACTGTATAACAAAAAAACACAAGCATAAGTCAAATAAACAATCGAAATCAAGTAAAACCTCCATATCAATTGCGGGAATAAAATTGATTTTAGCAGATTATACAACGAATTTAAAACCAAACAGGCATGGAAATACAAAAATATGTAAAGAGATTATACACCAAATAAATAATGCGCAATCTTCAATCGACATTGCAATATATGGTTATGACCGAGTTCCAAAGATTGAAAGAGCTATAAAACGAGCAATTGAAAGAGGTGTGAAAGTAAGATTGGTACACGACATAGATTCATTGAACAAAAACATATATTCAAATACAGACTATTTTGCAAAACTTGTTAAAAACTCTAGCTGCGACACTGCTCCAAGCTATATTAAAGACAAAAGAAAATATACAAATTCTATAATGCATAATAAATTTTATATTTTTGATAATCAAATAGTTATAACAGGTTCGGCAAACCTTAGTCACACAGATATGTCCGATTATAATACAAACTGTATAGCAGTAATATATTCAGACAAACTTGCATCCATATATAAAAAAGAATTTGAACAAATGTACAACGGCAAATTCCATAATATAAAAGAAAAAATCAACAATAAAGAAAATATAAAAGTGGGCGACTCAACAATATCTGCATATTTCTCTCCTAAAGATAATACCGTCAATTCGGCTATTATACCTAAAATAAATAGCGCAAAAAAATATATTTATATCCCAACATTTTTAATAACAGATAAAAATGTAACAAATGCCCTAATAAATGCGCGGAAAAGGGGTGTTGACATAAAAATTATAGTTGATGCAACAAATGCGAAAAATACCGCATCAAAACACAACGTGTTAAGACGTAGCGGAATAAAAGTTAAAACAGAGAATTACGCAGGGAAGCTACATTCAAAAACAATTCTTATAGATGACAAATATTGCATAATAGGTTCGATGAATTTATCAAAAAGCGGGAATTACCAAAATGATGAAAATATACTAATTATAAATAACTCTGCTCTTACAAAATTCTACAAAAATTTCTTTATATATTTATGGAACAAAATTCCCGACTATTGGCTATCTCATGATGTCAGTGCCGAAAGTTTGTATTCTATTGGGTCGTGCTCTGATGGAATAGATAATGACTATGATGGGAAAACCGATGCTGAAGATGAAGGCTGCAAAGCCAAGTTAAAGCACAATATTTCTAAGTAAATACTTTAAATGTTGTGCTAACATTCTGTTCGGCAACATCTTTCATTGCTTTGATTTGATATTCAATCGCTTCACGTTCTGTTTCTAATTTTTCCAGTCTTGTGTCTAATTTTGAATCCTTATCATTGATTGTTGCCAGTTCTTCTTCGTATTCTTGACTTGCAACTTCAATTTTATTTTGGTTAGAAATTTCTCGTAAGTTATAATGTAAAGAATCTGCAGTTTTAGATAACATTGAGTTCTGAGCATCCCAAGTAGTTAATATTACCTGATTACTTTTTACCATGTTTGTAACCCAAGAAGCACTTTTTGCACTTGTATCACTAGCCTCTGTCCAACCGCCTGCGGATTTAATAGCATTATATATTTCACGGTAATATTGAGAAGCAACTTTATTATCGGGCACCATTTCTATATCAGGAAAATAGGAATCATAATCGTCTTTGGCATTTAGATATTTTTTATAGTTATTGATGTCATCGGTTGTTAAGCCTTTTGAATCAAGATATTTTTGAGATAAAGAATCAATAGTGCTAGCATCTTGGAATATTTTTCTTAATGCTTCTCCATAGGTAGTCATTGATGAATTGTAATTATTTAAAATACTTTTTGCAGTTGAACCATATGTTTGTACAGTTGTATATATATCCTTTGATTCTTCGTATAATGATGTAGTTGAGCTAGGGGAATGTGTTTTATCATCTTGGGCATAAGTCACTGATACAGTTTTAGTTGCAGATACATAACGAGTACCTCCGTTTAACATCATATTAATCAAATCAAAATTATCAAATTGGGATCCTGACTTCACTGAATAATCTTTTGCGCCGGCACTTGTATTAACAGTTACTTTTAAATCCTTCAAAGCATATGTAGTTTTTGTTACCATTTTTCCGTCTTTTGGATAGGGGTATCCATCAGAGCCTGTAACATAGTAAGTATATGGGGTTTCAACTGTTGTTCCTTGTGGATAGTCCGGACTTACAGCCCCCATAGCCAATGACATTGCTGCATTGATTAGGGCACGTTCTTGCGGTGTATATGCATCTTCATATAAGCGGGACTGTATTACATTATCTAATGCCGTAATGAATGAACGAGCATTTGTATCTAAGAAACGTGACAACTCGTAGACACCATTAGTATTTGCTGACGGTAATTGAGTAAGCATCATCGCTGCAATTGTTTTCTTTGCCTGATCATCATTGACTTTATTGGCAAATTCCGCCAATATAACATCCGCATCTTCAGGTGTTGGACCTAAAAGCGTATTGTATCCCAAATTTACCATTTTATTATATGTTTTTAAAATATCTTCGTTATGATCGACTCTGGTATAATTAACCCCGAATTTTGAAGCAAATTCATATTCATCAGCCGACTCATCATATGCTTGTCCCAGTTCGGCAGGCAAATAAAGTGAACCGTCTTTCATATTTTGGACGTAAAATACAGTACCGCTTGTGTCTTCAGAGGCATTGTATCTCAATAAATTATTTACACTTGCATCAATCCAAACATTTTGTCCGGATGCATTTGTTTGGCGTGTTTTTATCAATGTTTCGTCTAGCGCATTTAAATACTTTTGATACACACGATCAGAATCATTAGCCAATCTCATCTTATTCGCCATAATACGTTGAGCTTCTCCCTCAACGGAATGTTGTCTGGAAGTTAATGTTAATAATCTAGCTTGAGAAGATGCTAATCCCACTTTTCGAATTCCTAATTAGTACGTACAGTTTTATATGACGGCAATATCAGCATATTCTTTAGGTTTTTGAAATATTTTTTTACAAATATTAACATTTAAATATAGCTCAGAAGAGAATATTGAATATAATTTTATTTGTTAAAATACTTAATAAAATGAGTTTGTAAAAAGAAATTATGAGATAATAAAAGAAAGTAGGAGGAGTTAGCATGAAAGATAAAACATTTTTAATGATACCGGGACCGACACCTGTACCGGAAAGTGTAATGATGGAAATAGCAAAACACCCGATAGGGCACAGAAGCAGTGAATTTTCGGCAGTTTTAGAAAGAGTTTATTCTAATCTTAAATATGTGTTTCAAACAGAAAATGATGTTTTTGTTTATACCTCAAGCGGAACGGGAGCTATGTGTGCTGCATTAGAAAACCTTGTAAATGAAGGTGACCATGTTTTATCTTTAGTCCTTGGCAACTTTGGTAATCGCTGGGCAAAAATTGCCGAGTCCAGAGGTGCTATTGTTGAAAAAATTGAAGTTGAAACAGGCGAAGTTATTGACCCGGAAGTTTTAAGAAAAAGATTAGCTGAAGATACAAACAAAGAAATAAAAATTGTCACTCTGACTCACAGTGAAACCTCAACCGGAGCAGCAAATGACATAAAAACTCTTTGTTCAATAATCAGGGGACACGGTGCATTATCAGTTGTTGACGGTGTTACATCAGTTTGTGCTATGGAGTGCAAACCTGATGAATGGGGCATTGATGTTCTTGTATCCGGCTCACAAAAAGGGTTTATGATTCCTCCGGGGCTTGCTTTCTTAACTGCTAATGAAAGAGCTTGGAAAGTTTATGAAGAATGTAAACACCCAAGTTTCTACTGGGATTGGGCTGCTTATAGAAAATCTACAAGAGCTAATTCAACTCCGTTTACACCTGCCGTTAATCTATTTGTCGGTTTAGACAAAGCTCTTGAAATGATAAAAGAAGAAGGTATAGAAAACATGAATGCACGCCACAGACGTCACGCAATGGCACTAAGAAAAGCCGTGAAAGCCATTGGCTTAGAACTTGTTGTAAAAGAGGATAAAAATGCAAGTCATTCAATAACATCAATTTATCCTCCGGAAGGGATTTCTGTGCCTGATATAAGAAAAACAATTACAAAAGATTTTGATATTGTTGTTGCAAACGGTCAAAACGCATTAAAAGATAAAATCTTTAGAATGGGTACATTAGGTTTTGTTTGTGACAGAGATGTGATTTCTGCAGTTGGCGCATTAGAAGCAACTCTTCACAAGCTTGGCTATAAATTTGAATTAGGTAAAGGTGTTGCAACTGTTATTGCAGAATTGGGGGCGAACTAATGAAAGTTTTAGTAACTGATAAAATAAATGAAGCTGCGGGAAAAATAATAGAAGCAGCAGCAGAAGTAGATTTTCTGCCAACAATGAGCGAAGAAGAACTAATAAAAGTAATTCCTCAATATGATGCTCTTATGGTTAGAAGTCAAACAAAAGTCACTCCTGCTATTATTGAAGCAGGTAAAAATTTAAAAATTATTGGCCGAGCAGGAGTCGGGGTTGATAATATAAATCTTGAAGCTGCAACACAAAGCGGTATAATTGTTGTAAATTCACCTGACGGCAACACAATGGCAGCATCAGAACATACTATTGCGCTTATGCTGGCAATGGCAAGAAATATTGCACCTGCAGCCTGCTCTACAAAAGAAGGGAAATGGGATCGTTCAAAATTCACAGGAATAGAGTTATACAAGAAAACTCTTGGTATTATTGGTTTAGGTAAAATCGGCTCTCATGTTGCAGAAGTAGCACTTGCTCTTGGGATGAAGGTTGTTGTATATGACCCGTTTACATCAAAAGAAATTGTTGAAAAAATGGGTGGTGAATACATTGAAAAATTGGACGACTTTTGGGGTAGATGTGATTTTATAACAGTTCACGTTCCTAAAACAAAAGAAACAATTAATATGATAAACAAAGATACCATTTCAAAAATGAAAAAGGGTGTAAGACTTGTTAATTGTGCAAGGGGCGGCATCATAAACGAAACAGATTTAAAAGATGCCATCAATTCAGGATATGTTGCCGGGGCTGCAATTGACGTTTATGAAAACGAACCAAATATTGAAACTTGTCCGCTTTTAAAATGTGAAAAGAACATTGTGTTAACACCACACTTAGGTGCAAGTACAACAGAGGCTCAATTAAATGTCGCAATAGATGTAGCAGAACAGATTAAAGAAGTATTATCGGGCGGTTCTGCATCATCAGCCGTAAACATTCCATCTTTAAGACCTGATAAATTAGAACCTGTAAAAGACTATATGCAAATTGCTGAAAATTCAGGAGAACTTGCAGTACAACTTTCAACAGGTGTTATAAAATCAATTGAAATTACGGCGCAAGGTGATTTAGCAGACCTTGATATTCAACCTCTTGAAGTTGCTGTTATGAAAGGGGCTCTATCTGCAAGATTAGAAGGGGTTAACTATGTTAACGCACCTGTTATTGCTAAAAAACGTGGTATAGATATCATATCAAGCCGTTCAAAAGTTAAATGCAACTATGCAGGGCTTTTAACTATTAAACTAACAACTGATAAAGAAACAACCACAGTTGCAGGGGCTTTGATTGCAAAAGATATCCCAAGAATTGTTAAAATAAACGATTACGGAACAACAATCAGACCTGAGAAACACATGGTCATTGTTCCTCACGAAAATAAACCGTCAATGATTGCAAAAGTTGCTCAAGTTATTGGTGAAAACGGTATCAATATCGGTTCAATGAACGTTGTTCAAAAGAATGACAAACACGAAACCGAATCAATTATGGTTATCAACATCGATTCAGAAGTCGACGACAAGACTCTTGATGCAATAAATAAAATTGATGGTGTACATAATTCTAAATACGTTAAATTAACAGCATAGAGGGGTAAATTATAGTAGGGTGCGTCGTTTGACGCACCAATATCAATAAGGGTACAAAATGACAAATAAACTTGCAGTATTTGATTTTGACTCAACACTTATGGACGGAGAAACATTAGAGTTTTTCGCCCGAGAAATTGGTATTGAGGAAAAAATCAAAAGCATTACAGATAAAGCTATGAGGGGCGAGTTAGACTTTTTTGAAAGCCTGACTGAGCGCGTGTCATTCTTGAAAGGCTTATCGGTCGACAAAATCGATGAAATTTGCACTCATTTACCCCTTATGAACGGTGCAAAAGACGTAATAAAAGGACTAAAAGAAAAAGGTTACAAAGTTGTTTGTTTTTCAGGCGGATTCAAAAATGCAACAATTCCTTTCTGTGAAAAACTTGGAATTGATGCGGAATTTTCTAATATTCTTCACTCAAAAGACGGAATACTAACGGGTCAGGTCGGTGGTGAAATGATGTTTAATGACAGCAAAGGGCAAATGCTTAAAAGATTGCAAAAATTGCTTGATATATCAATAGAAAACACTCTTACCGTAGGAGATGGCGCAAACGATTTAAGTATGTTTCAATATGCGGGCAAACGCGTTGCTTTTTGTGCAAAATCTATTCTTAAAGAAAATGCAAACATCATAATAGATGATAATAATTTATCCAATATTTTAAAATATGTATAATACAAGTAATTGTTATATTTGACAACAAATGATGTTTTTAATAAAATACAAATGTTAGACTAAGCTAACACAAAAGAGGGATATATGAAAATTCTGCCAATCATCAACTATTCGACTAATTCATATAATTATAACAATACAACTAACTCGCAAAAAACTGCATTTAAATTGAAAAATACAGGTTTTGATACTGTGTCTTTTTCTGCAAAACCAAAGCTTACTGCTGAACAAATTGAGCAAATAACAGATTTAAAAGTATTTAATCACCACGTATATGAGTTTAAAAAAGGAATAAGAACTCTTATTTTAACAACAGAAAAATCAAAGCATAAAGAAGCTATTGAAAACAAATTAAAAAAAGAAAAGATTGACTACGTAATACACGATGTTGATGACCATAAAATAAACGTATTTTTCGGTGAAAAACCTTGTGTTGAAGTAGTTAAGACATTAAATCCAAAATTAAGTGAACACACCCCACAAGAGGATTTTATGCTTGGGATTTTGTTAGGATATGATAAAGTAAAACAATGTGAACGATATCTTGATTTTACCAAGAGAGCTAAGCAGAAATGGACACAATAAAATCTTCCACTTTTTTTACAAATTCTTCTTTTGTTGAATTATTCTCAATAATAAAATCAGATTTTTTTATTTTTTCATCCTGTGAGGACTGTGATTCAATTCGCTTTTGAGCATATTCTTTTGAATATCCGTTTCGCTTCATCAATCTTTCTAAACGAATGTCATCTTCAGATTTTATAAATACAACTTTATCAAAAAGATTTTCCCATCCAACCTCAAACAATAGCGGAACAGAAACAAAAATTGCATCTTCATCCGAATATACTGAAAAAGATGTTTCAATTTCTTCTTTTATCAACGGATGAACAATTCCCTCCAGTTTTTGTTTTAGCTCAGCATTAGAAAATACAAGCTTTCCTAATTTTTCCCTTGATAATCTTCCAAATTCAAACACATCATATTCAGAAAAAGCTTTTGCAACATCAGGTTTATCCATAAGAATATCATGCGCCATCAAATCTGAATCAAGCACAACAAAACCGTGTTTATCCAAAACTCTTTCCATTTCAGACTTACCTGAAGCAATATTTCCGACTATGGCATATTTAATCATCTTTAACCTTCTCTAACTTTTTCAAATACTGTCTTAAATCTTTTATCTGAGCAGGTTTAATAGGTTTTATTTGACCTCGTTTTAAACCATCTATAGAAATTGTAGCGTGTTGTATTCGTTTTAAAGAAATAACAGGATGTCCCAAATAATCAAACATTTTTCTAATCTGACGATTTAGCCCCTGAGTCAAAACAACCTGAAGCATTGTAGAATCTTTATCAAACTCAATGATTTGAGCATCAGCATAAGCAATTTTATCTTTTTCAATTTCTATACCTTTATACATTGTATCTAAATCGTTTACATTTACTTTCCCTTCAACTGATACAATATAAACTTTACTAACCTTAACGGAAGGATGAGTTAACTGATTTATTAAATCTCCATCATTTGTCATAATCAGCAGACCGGTTGAATCTTTATCAAGACGTCCAACAGGTTTCAACTCTGATAATTCTTTTGGTATGACATCGTAAATTGTTTTTCTGCCTTTTTCGTCTTCAGACGTCGTAATATATCCTGCAGGTTTATAAAATCTATAATATTCAAGCTTTTTTGGATGAAGCAAAACCTTATTGACAAAGACTTTATCCTTTGGACCAACCTGAAAACCTAATTCTTTAACAATTTTACCGTTAACATTGACAACCCCTGATTCAATAAGTTCATCAGCTTTTCTTCGGGAACATAATCCTGATGATGCTATATACTTATTTAATCGCTGCATATAATATCCTCGTTGAATTTTTCTTTAATCATTTCGGGTAATCTTCTATATAACTTACCTTCATTGGTAACTGCAACGACAACAACATCTGAATCAGTATATATTTGATCTGAGTCGGCATTTTTTATTACCTGATTAAATGTAACAGAAAATGGTGATATTTTTGTAACTTTTGTGATAACAGAAAATTTTTCATTTAATTTTGCAGATGATTTATATCTGATATTGATATTTGCTACAGGAATTGCAATGTCATTTGCTTTAAGCTCCACTAAATCAAGTCCTAAATCGTCACAAAAAAGAACTCTGCCTTTTTCCATCCATCTAAGATATGTACCGTGCCATACAACACCATAAGCATCTGTATCTGCATAATAAATTTTGTCACTAAATATATGTTTCATAATATGATATTAACACAAATATAATTTATCTTGATAGCAAATTTATTTTTTATATGCTTTTTAATAAACAAGGTCATTATATGAATATTACAATCAAAAATAATTTCGGGAATTATAATAGTTATATTACCCCACATAACGCTTTTTATAATACTAATCTCTTAAACAAAAATGAGTATGACAGTTTTGAGGTTAGCAATTCTAATACAATTTTTACAGGTAAAACAAAATCACGTAAACAAACCAAAAGAGTAGAAGAACAGCTCAGAGACCTTGATAATGTTCATGACCCATACAGTGATGTCATTTTAATATCAAAGAAAAAATTTAAAAATTTACAAGATAAACTATCAAAAAGAACTGAGGCTGAATCAACAATAAAACTTTTATCAAACTATCAAAAACATATGTTTCCGATATCAGAAGGCGAAGTCTTTGAATTTTTAAAAGAAGAAACAAAACAACGTAAAAGAAATAAACATCAAAAGAGTTTTGATTTCCACGACATACTAATGGATGAACTTCCAAATTCAAAAGCAAGACTTATTGAACAAGAACTCAACATTGTTGAACAAATGGAACATATTGCAAAAAAACTTGATAAACACGAACAACATGAAGTCAAATCCATACTTGGAATAATAAAAGAAGATATATACAATGACAATTTTCGAATCAAACCAACAAGAGAATTATTAATAAACTTAAATAAAGTGACGAACAATCAAAATGTTGTTGACAAAATTGTCAAAAAAAGTAAAGAATTCCCAAACAGTATGACAAGTTTTGATGCATTTGTTGTAAAAAATGCAAATAATACTCATCAAGAAATAGCTGAGGCATTGATAAGTCCTGCTATTATATCTTTAGAACATATAAAACCACAATCTGATGGTGGTGAAACAAAGGGTGGAAACAGTATTGCAGCATCAAGAAGAATGAATAATTACAGACAATCCACGCCATTAAATGAATTTATTGAAGAATTTCCAAATATTCCATTCCAAACACAAAGATATATAAATGACCTAAAACAAAAGATAAATCGAGGAGGTATCCCGGATATTGCATATACATTACCTGAAGTAAAAGAAAGTTTGAGAAAAGAATCACATTGTTTGATTAATATTGATATTTCAGATATAAACCCGAAGGTATCGAAAGAAACAACAGATTTTCGTTCAAAAATAGATAAATTAGTAGAACATTTTACAACAAAAGAATAAATATAAAAATTTATTAATTGTCATTATTGAAAAAACGAAGAAATTATTTTATACTGTAGATGGTTGCACTATGAAAAATGAATATATGGGGATGTTTTGGATTAGACAGGGTGATCGATTAAATCAGGCTGCGAGTCCGAGCGCTGTTCTCGGTTATCAACGAGCAAATTAAATTAAACGCTGAAAACAACGTTGTAGATGCATCTGCAGCATTCGCTGCAAGAAGAGCTTCAGCTCTAGCTGCCTAATTACGCAGTTTGCTACCCTTAAGTTGTCCACCTTGCCGACACTTTTGGGCCATCATGCAAGGACAAGATTGTGATAGTAGTAGCAGTCCCAAGTTTACTACCAAAGGTTTGTTTATCCGAAAAATAAACTGTGGGTAAATGTTGGTTTTGTATCTTTCCAAATTTACTCAAGATAATAAGATGCTACGCCCGTAGATGTTTGCTTTAATCCATTTTGGACGTGGGTTCGAGTCCCACCATCTCCAGATTATTCGAATCAGTAAAGATGTTAAGGACGAGAACCCACACAAGACAAAGTCTTGTCAGTGGGGTCGGCGAATATTCGGTAGAGTGAAGCGATAGCGTAACTCGTCAGTAGGAGCAAAACCACGCTTTTGCGACTACCCGAATAATTCAAGACAGTCCCACCATCTCCAGATTATTTGAATCAGTAAAGATGTTAAGGACGAGAACCCACACAAGATAAAGCCTTAGTAGTGTGTTCTGCGAATTTTTACTGTGCACTCTTAAGTTTATGTGTAGGGAGTATGAAGGGTTCATGTTTAGAGTTT
>OMPX01000113.1 GCA_900313115.1 uncultured bacterium | reverse complement strand
TCATATTTTGACGCACATCCTGAAAGGTTTGAAAAGGTTAATGTAAAAGCTTCCGAATTGAAAAATTTACCTGCGGGATATATTTGTGTTTATAAAAAAGAAGGTCTTGACGGTCATATTGCAATTACAAACGGTAATGGCCAGGAAATGAGTGATTGTACGGATAATATGAAGTGGCTGGAACAGCACGGCGAGGGGAGTTCATTTGCTGTATATCGACTGACTGATAAATGGCAATATAACCGTGATAATATGAAGTTGGAATTTAAAGGCTAAAGGATTTAGTTATACTTTTTATTCAAATTAAGTTTATATAAAGAAATAGGTATCTGCGTTTTTATCGTGTTACACTTAGAGTGTTGTAATAGTTATTGAAAGGATTTTATAATATGATACCTATTTTTGATTCAAAAAGACAATATGCTCAAATTGGCGAAGCAGCAGAAAAAGCCGTATGTGAAGTTATGCGCTCAGGTTCTTACATTCTTGGAGCAAATACAAAAGCATTAGAAAAAGAATTAGCTGATTATATAGGATGTAAGTATACAATCGGTCTTAACTCAGGTACAGACGCTCTTCATTTGGCATTAAGAGCTTTAGATATTGGTGCCGGTGATGAAGTTATTACAACTGCTTTTACATTTGTTGCAACAGCTGAAGCAATAGGTATCGTTGGTGCAAAACCTGTTTTTGTTGATATTGATGCAGACACATTTAATATTGATCCTGCTAAGATTGAGGCAGCAATTACACCAAATACTAAAGCTATTATTCCTGTTCATTTGTACGGTCAACCTTGTGATATGGACAGAATTATGGATATAGCAAAACGTCATAATTTACACGTAATTGAAGACTGCTGTCAAGCAATCGGTTCTTCATACAAAGGACAAAAAGTCGGTACATTTGGCGATTTTGGATGCTACAGCTTCTATCCTACAAAGAACCTTGGTACAATGGGCGACGGTGGTTTGTTGACTACAAACTCAGAATCACTTAAAGACAGAGTTATTGCTTTAAGAAACCATGGTGGTGCTGTCCGTTATCATCACGATGAAATCGGTGTAAACTCAAGATTAGACGAAATTCAATCTGCTATTTTAAGAGTTAAACTTCCTTATATTGATGAATGGAACTCAAAAAGACGTGAAAGAGCATCTATTTATAACGAATTGTTCGCAAACTGTGATGATATCGTGACTCCAAAGGAATTAGACAATACTTATTGTGTATATCACCAATATACAGTTAAAGTTCCTAACAGAGATGAAATTTTTGATAAGTTACACGATGCAGGTATCGGTGCAATGTTGTATTATCCGATTCCTCTTCACTTACAAAAGGTTAATGCTCATTTAGGTCAGGGTAAAGGTTCATTACCTATTACTGAAAGAAATACTGAAATAGTTATGTCTTTACCGATGTTCCCTGAATTGACAAGAGAAGAACAAGAAACTATTGCAAGCACTTTGATTAAATTGGTTGAAGAATCAAAAGCATTAGTTTAATAAGTTAATAAAATTATGGACTATAAAAAACGGAGAAAAAGTTTTCTCCGTTTTTTTATATTAAATAGCAAGTTTTTTTATGTTTATAACTTTATATATATGTGTAGTAGAAGTAAGGAATTTATTATTATGGAATTAACACCATCAACATCTTTTTCAGCAAAGATTAATCAAATGCTGACAGGCAGAGAAACATACAAAACTGATAGCGGTTGTAAAATCACAATGAAAGCCGGAACAGGGAATATAAATGTTGATGATAACGGTGTCGTTAATATATCAGATGCTCAGGATTTAAGGGTATACGATTCAAAAAATGATGATAAAATAAAAGTTAAAAATTCAGAAGTAATGCGCGCAACAGTTGGCAGAGGAAATGACTTTTTACTTCTTGATGCTTGTAATTTCCATGATAATAAGTTATTTACATCAGGTACAATAATACATTCTTACGGTAATAAAAAAGGCTGTTCCAATATTATGATAAATGGCGATTTCAGAGGTCATATATCTTCTCAACAAGGTGCGGGCAGAGCCTATGGTGATGATAAAAATGCCCATAAAGATAATATCTTAATAAACGGTAATAACTACGGTACAATTAATGTTGATACTCACGATAAAGTTGCTATTAAAGGCGAAGAAAAAGGTAGAATTGTAAATCATTCCATAATATATTGTTAAAAATATTCACTACATTATTATTTGTTATATATTGCCAAAACATTATGCATTATAATAATTTTGGTAATTATATACAATTATACAGAAGTACATAATAATTATTATCAGAAGTTGTTAAGGTTGCAGCCGAAGCAGACAGCTCATTGTTCCGTTTTAATTCCCAAATAAATAAATTTATATTTACCCCTAATGTTTATTATGTATAAAATTGTTTTATGAAAGTAAGACAAATTGTTTTGATGATTAATGTGATAAAGATATTATATTTGACAAGTTGTATGTCATTTTAATTCAGAGTATTTTATTTATTCTTAAACTAAGCTAAAAGACCTTGATTATATCTCAAGGTCTTTTTGACTAAATTTGTATAATAACTATTTTAAATAAATAGTTGTTGGTATATCAAGTTTATTTACAGGTTTTTTATCAGTTTCCTGTACATCATTTTTAAAATGTTTTCCAAAGCTTCGTTCTAAGACATCTTCTATATATTCACCCGCAAGCCCTTTTGACTGGACTAATTCAGACATCCTTTCGAATTCTTTTTGAGAGATATTACCATTTATTTTATGTGTCAGATTTGCACTGTCCATTATTGCAAAGTAATTCGCAATTTCTCTTGCATCGATATTATCTTTTGAATCATTTTCTTTGTCCACGTTGATTCTGTCGTATGCCGTATGCAGGGCTTCTTTGTATGCTTTTAATTCTTTTATGTAACCTAATACATTGTTTGATTGGAATTTTCTATTGTTTATATGAAAGGCTTCAAATTCGTCGTACGTAACTTTGCCGTCATTATCATTATCCATCATTTGAATATAGTCATTAGAAAATTTTTCTAATTCAGCTTTATAATCTTCAAAAGAACGAACTTTAGACTTATCTACAATATCAATATTGCCTTTTGTAAACGGATTATTATTTTCAACGCCCTGAGACCATTTTTCAAAGGCTTCTGCTTTGTTTTTAGGCTGATTGTGCAGAAATGGTACAAAAATAACATGTGGTTGGTTGTTTACTAAACTTGTCATAAATAATCTCCTTGTGTAGTGCGTAATATAAGTAGTGTGAAATTTGTTGCCGAAGTAAGTCGGCATAATTTAATGCGTAGTGAAAAAATAGCATGTGTTATTTGATGCGATGGCATCGTGGAGTAATACTATTTAGATAATAATAGTCTTGAATTTTTCATAAATGAAGCAATGGTATTTCATATTAGCAATAAATAGTTTCTTATGTGCGTATGAAAAATAGTCATAAGCAACATAATATTTATGTATTGCAGAAGTAAATACGTGCTATACAAATATGTTGTCAGGTAACAATACCGGTTTTAAATTTACGTAAAAATATAACTTTCTTAATTCCTTATTTATATAAAGTATTTTTATTAAAATTAATTGCCTTTTTTTTTGTAAAAAATAGTGTTATAAATTATATATATTTAATTAAATTTTTTAATTTTGCATCATGTTGTATCCCTTATAATACTTGAGGATTAGACAGTGTTAATTTTTGTAAATTTTGAGTAACATGTTGTAACATGAAGGCAATTAATTAACTCTCCGTGTTATATTATATATGTTAGTGTTTTATAATTAAAATCGTGTTTTCTGCAAGGAGGTCGTTATGAATTCGTTAGCTGTCGGTGCAAACCAAAGTATCGGTACAAGTTTTAATCAAATGAGAAACAAAACATCATTTAAACAAGGTGTAACCACACCAATAATGAATGTGCCTCAGCCAATGAAATCTCAAAACCCTTCTACTATGAGCAAGACATTGCCGATTGTCACATCAGCTCTTGCTTTAGCATCAATGGGTGTTGCGACCGTTGCTTTATTAAGAAAACCTAACAGTTTAAAGAATGTAGAGAGAAAATTAGACGGCATAGCTCACGATTTAACAGAAAACAAAAACACTCAGGAAACACTAACAAGAACAGTTGAAGAAGTTAAGAATTCAGTAAACACAGTTAAAACCGAAGCAGAAAACAAAATAAACGAAGTCAGAGGACATTTCGAAGGAGAAGTAAACGGAGTTCGCGGCGAAGTAAATAATGTTCGCGGCGAAGTTGGGAATGTCAGAGGTGACTTAGAAAAAGCAAAAGTTGCAGCAAATAATGGTCCTGTTATTAATTTCTTTAACAGACCTGTTAATCTGAATGGAATGGAGTTACAGTTAGCATCTCCAATGCACGGATATGGTGTTCACGAAGGTGAATTAACAAATACTTTAAGAACAGCTGCTGCAAGAAGAATTTTTGGAGCAGTTAAACCTGTTGAACTTCCTGAAGATGCTACAATCAGAATACCTACTGCTGAATTTTCAGGATTTGCCAAAACAGGCGGATTAGCGATTGTTCCAAAAGAGTTGGCTGCAAATTTAGGTGCAGTTATCAACAACAAACAAAAAGCACAAATTTTAGTTGATACTCCAATGTATCTTGGTCAGGTTGAAAACTCCAAATTCTTTGATTTGGTAAAAGTTGGTGAAAATGAATATAACTATGTTAGCAGATCAGGCGGAAAAGAATCTGTAATGGCTAAAGTCAGAAAAGTTGATACAATGGATGTAGATGTTCACAATTATACAGATATTGTTTCTGAAAAAGTTGATGTATATATGACAGATGAAATGAGAGCTCCTGTTGACTTTACTGATACTTTTGCTCAATTCGATGAGCATACTCAAAAAGCTATAAAAGAAGCTTTAGATGCAGGAAAAGATTATGATACCCAATTAGTTAAGTTTACTGCACCAAAAGAAGCAGGTGATACACCAAAAGCAGAAGCAAAATTTAAAACAGTATTCTACAGCAACAGAAAATTTGATATGTCAGGTCCTGTAGAAGATGGCAAGATTAAAAATATTTATAACAACCAAACAACTCAGGCTGGTGAAACAGAAAGATTTGTATATTTTGGTAAATTCTTCTATGAACACTTATTAAGCAATCATAAACGTATGGAAAAACCTTTAAAAGCTGATATGATTGTTGGTAATGATTGGCATACAGGTCCTATTGCTGCGATGACAAGACTATTAACTCCTTGCAAAAAAGCAATGGGTGATTTAGATCCTCAAACAGCAGATAAAATTGAAAATATTCCAATTATTACAATTATGCATAACTTCAAACTTCAAGGTTCAGCAGACCACTCTCAAGGCAAGTTGTTGAACGTAATGTTTGGAGAACACTCAGCGAAGGTAGCTGAAAATGCTTGGATGCCAAAAGATTCTGATATGCCTGGTCATTTGATGAATGGTTTATTATCAGGAACAAATATCAATCCGCAAACAATGGCAATGTCATACGCAGATGATATCGTATTTGTTTCAAGAGGTAACTTTGCAGAAGCTTCAGGGACAATGGAAAGAGGCGGTACAAATTATGCGTTAGCATCAATGAGAGGACGAACTCATCAATATAGTGACAGAGCTAACCTTGAAAGAATGGGTATGGCTAACGGAATTGATCCTAGAGATTTACCACATTACGCAACTGCAAAAGGTATTACAAACGGTTGTGACAGGGTAAATAATATTTTAACTCCTAAGAAAGCAAGAAATCTTGAAACAGTTTTAGGTTTAAAACCGGGTGCTTTGATTTCTGATGAAGAAGCTATTCTTGATCCGTTCAAAGCTCATATGAATAACAAAAAAGTATATCTTGCAAAAGTAGCTGATGAAGTCAGAATGGCAAAAGAATCTAACGGAAAAAACAATCCGTTAAAGATTTTAAACCCTGCTGAAACAAGCCTTGCAGGCGTTGATGAAAATACTCCTGTATTTGCAATGGCAGGTCGTATCGTTGACCAAAAAGGTATTGATATTTATGCGGCAGGTTATGAAGAATTTATCAGAAGCGGAAGATATGATAAAGCAAATCCTCCTGTATGTTGGTTAAACGGTATCGGAGATCAAAGATATATTGATGCATTTATGGCATCAAAAGCAAGAATCAGAGAAATTGATCCTGTTGCAGCTGACAGAATGGTATTCTCAGGTGTATTCTCAGAGGCAGGCAGATATGACGGTGCGAAAATTATGTCAGACTTTTCTGCAATGTCATCTTGGGATGAACCTTGCGGACTTGTTCACAAAGAAATCGGCTATATGAGTGGTGCAATTTCAATGGTTAACGAAGTTGGCGGTCTTAGAGACGGACTTAAAGGTTTTGCAAAAGGTGCTGATAACAAAGGTGCTAACTCAATCTTTGTAAAATTCGTTGATAAAGATACACATTCTGAAGATTATGCACTAGGTCAAAATGCTAAGGCTTGGTCGGATGCATTTGCTACAGCTAATGAATGGTTTGCAAACAGACAATCATTTGCGGAAGGTATTAAAGAATCATACTTATCACGTCACGACTGGTTGCGTGGTAAGGTTCAGGAATATGTTGAATTAGGCAAACGCCACGGTGTAATCGCAGATAGCGTTGATTCAAAATATACTTTATAAATAAAAGATGATATTACCATACATCTTGTATATAAAGATTGATAGAAACGGGTGTGTAGTTATCCAATTTGGTCATTGCTTACTTTACTTTTGTAAAAATTTATTTTTAAAACTACTTGTATTTTTTTAATATTCATGTAGAATAGAATAAGGGCTGAGGGTTATTTATTTTTCGCCCTGTGTTTTATTACAAAACAAAGATAGAGATTAAGAATAACCGTTTTTTATTATTGTTTTACTAAGAACCCGAAAAGGATTAACTCAATTTAATGAGTAAAGTTTCGAAATTTAATTATAAATTTGTTAAGGATAATGCGTCTGCAGGTAGTTGGAGACGTGGTTACGAGTATTATAAAAAAGATATGATACTTGAAGCTAATCCTACCAAAAACTTTTACCAATGTAAGGTCAAGGGTAATTTTCAGGATGCTTATGCAACAGATTTAGTATTTAAGAAAAATGCAGTAGAAACACGCTGTAATTGTCCTTTGAAAGAGGAGTGGTGTAAACATACAGTTGCAATTGCGCTCAAAGCAATTGATGACCACGCTTATGAAGATTGGTTAGAAACAAAGTATGGCGAAGAATTCGACTATCCTGATGAAAATACGGCTTTAACAGAAGAGCCAAAAGGTAGTTATATTTTCCATTTTAATAACAAACGTCGTCAAAATTTCTTCTCTATCCTCATCAGAGACAGACACACAGGAAAAATCATACGTTCTCTTGAAAGCATTTTGAGAGCGCTGATAGAATCTCAAAAATCAGATATAGGGTTTGAGCTGAATGATGCACAAAAGGCTGAATTAGATGTATTTACCCAAATTTTAAAAATTGCAAAACAGGATAAAAAAGCAGGCTGGTATGATATTCCGATTACCAAATTTATGCCGATGTTCCCGCTTTTAGCAAGAGTTGAAGAAGTTCTTGACGAAAGAACAAAAGAAAGAATTAAATTTGTTGATGAAACCTGGAATCTGACAATGGAGGTTGAAGCTGCAAATAATGGTGATTTGACCTTAGCATTATATTGGGATCGTCCTAATTCAGAAGATATTTACCCCTTTGAAGAAGTTAAATACTTCTCCCGTCAGTTAAAATGGGGTAGATATAAAAATATAATATTCCCAATCAATGTTGCAATGAACGAATTGCCTCAATATATTATTAAGCAAACCTTTACAGACCTTAAAGGTGCAGATGGCGGGAAATTTATATATGAAGAATTACCAAAAATCAGAGAAATTATGCCTGTTAAGGTTTCTGATCAAATTGCAAAACTTATGCTGGAGGAACGTCCGCCAATCAATGTTGTGACTCTTGGTATTGACTATGACCAATCTTTAAAGGCAGAATTAGAATTTGAATATGACGGGGTAAAAGTACCTTATACAAAACAGGGTGATGTAAAATCTCCGTATGTTACCGTTACAACAAAACAAGACGGAGAAGATTTTGTATATTGGATAAAAAGAAATTATAAACATGAGCAGGCAGCTTATGCAATGCTTTTGGCTTGTAAATTTGTACCAATGCAAACAAATAATTTAGCACAGGAAAAAGAAACTGCTATTGATTTTTATAATTATTATATGAAACAGGCAGGTGAAGGCTGGAGATTTGAAGAAAAAGATGATATGTCTTTCTTCAAGTTGATGGAGCAAAAATTTACAATGTGTGCGAAGATGGATTTCTGTGATGATGCGGTTGATGAATTTGAAATCCAATTATACGGTCGTGTCGGGGATGAAATAATCGACTTCGATACAATTTTTGAAACTATTCAAAGTGGTGAAAAATACAGCCGTGTCAGAAGTTTGGGTTTTGTTGAATATCCTGCTCAGAATATATATCAGATGTTGAAATCCTTCAATTCATTTGATGCATACAGAAACAATGAAAATAAATTCAG
Organism: uncultured bacterium; assembly: GCA_900313115.1. Classification (GTDB taxonomy): domain Bacteria; phylum Cyanobacteriota; class Vampirovibrionia; order Gastranaerophilales; family Gastranaerophilaceae; genus UBA2883. The sequence continues at coordinate 5,909 of OMPX01000113.1, read as the reverse complement.
AATTAAAACATATCGTACAGGTTTGGTAAAAGAATTAGAAAACTTAGGATTTGAGCTTGTAATGAGTGATGAGTTCAGCAAATTCTGGGAACAAATTTCTACCTTCTCAACAACTGAAACAACAGAATTACCTGAAATTAACGCAAAATTCCGTGATTATCAGTTAAAAGGTTTCAGTTGGTTATGGTTTATGTATAAATACGGTCTGAACGGTATTTTGGCTGATGATATGGGTTTGGGTAAAACCTTACAGGCACTTTCTTTATTAAAGAAAGCAAAAGAAGTTGACGGTGCTCAGCCTACATTAGTTATTGCTCCGACTACGGTCGTATTCAACTGGGAATCAGAAATAGAAAAATTTACTCCTGATTTGACTTGTTTGAAACTATCAGGGGTGGACAGGGCAAAATTATTCGAAAAAATACCTGAGTATGATATTGTTATAACAAGTTATGCTTTGATTAGACGTGATATTGAAAAATTCAGAAAATATAATTTCAGGTACATTATTTTGGATGAATCTCAAAATATTAAGAATGCAATTTCACAGACAGCACAAGCGGTAAAAACATTGAATGGCACACACAGACTGGCTCTTTCGGGTACACCTATTGAAAACAAACTTGAAGAATTGTGGTCAGTGTTTGACTTTTTGATGCCGGGCTTCTTGTTCAGCATGCCTGAATTTAATTCAAGATATGTCACTCCGATTATGGAACGACAAGACAAAACCGTTGAAAAACGTTTGAAACTTCAAATTTACCCATTCATTTTACGTCGTATGAAACGAGATGTTGCAAAAGATTTACCTGATAAGGTAGAAAATATGGCATATTGTGAAATGACACCTGAACAGAAGGATTTCTATTTAGATGTATTAGATTCTACGAAGGAAGAATTGTTCAAGAGTATCGAAATGAATGGTTTGGAAAAGAGCAGAATGTCTATCTTCTCTGCCTTGCTTAGACTTCGTCAAATCTGTTGTCACCCTAAACTTTACGACAAAGAACACGTTAAAGGTGTTATTCAGTCAGGTAAGTTTGAATATCTTAAAGGTATGTTAGAACAGATTATTGAAGAGGGTCACAGAATACTTTTATTCAGTCAATTTGTTGACATGTTGGATATTATTAAAGGCTGGCTTGAAAGAGTTGGTATTGAGTATGAATATCTTACAGGTAAAACAAAAGACAGAAAAGCTGCAGTTGATAACTTCAACAACAATCCAAAAGTTAAAATATTCTTAATCAGCTTGAAGGCAGGTGGTACAGGTTTGAACCTGACAGGTGCAGATTATGTAATTCATTATGACCCATGGTGGAACCCTGCAGTTGAAGATCAGGCTACTGACCGTGCGTATCGTATCGGACAAACCAAAAAGGTATTTGTATATCGTATTATCACTAAAAATACGGTTGAAGAACGTATTCAAAAACTTAAAACACGCAAACGTGACCTTGTTGACAGCGTAATTTCAGTTGACAGAAATATTACTAAGTCGCTTACTATGGAAGATATTAAAGAATTATTCTCTGTTGATTAATAAAATTAGATTATATTTCGCCTGTTAATTTATTATAGTTATCAAGATAAATTTTAGCTTGTTTCTCTTTACCTAATTTCTTATAAACATAAGCCATATTGTAATGAAAATCAGCTACATTATTTCTGAGCTCTATTGCACGAATAAAGGCAGATTTTGCCTTTCTGAGCTCACCTGCTTTTATGTATGCACAACCTAAATTGTAGAAAACAAACGGATTGTTCGGTGCATGTTTTGATGCCATTTTATATTGTTCAATTGCCATATTAACTTTTTCTTCATCAAGATAAATATTACCAAGATTATAATATGGTTTGTAATATTTTGAATCAGTCAAAATAGCTCTGCCATACATAAATACTGCCTCATCTTTTTTACCTTTATCCATCAGAATATTACCCATCAAAAGCCATGCTTCGGCAGGTCGTTTATCATCAGGAATTTGAGAAAATACGGCAAGTGATTCATCCAAATTATTATCATTATATAAAGCAACAGCTTGTTTGTACTGAATTGTTAATGCTTCAAGTTCACGATATTGCTGACGTTCTTCTTCCTGCCTTGCTTCTCTTGCTTTCTCTTTTTCCTCTTGTTTCAATACTTTCTCAGCAGATTGTGTTGTATGAACATTCTCTTTTGTTTCTTGTTTTACTTCTTGTTTTTGAACTTCCTTTTTCGGTTCAGATTTAGTCTTTAATTGTTCTTTTTTTTCTGTTGGTTTTATCTGTGGTGTTACTTTTTTATTTTCGCTTTTTGTTTTTTTAGATTCATCATTGATTTGTTTTATTAACTTATCATCAGAAGAATTAAATTTTTCTTTAAACGAATTTTTTGGAGTTTCTAATTCTTTTTTTTCATTATTTACCCCATTTACCTTATTTACCCCATTTACCCCCTTTACCCCTTTTTTGTTGCGTGGAGTAATTCTGTGGATAAACCAATTTGTTTTTTTACTTTCTTCAAAAGAAGAATTGATTTCTTCTGTTGGAGTCGGCATTTCAATATTAACAACTTCCACATCTTCTGCCAAAACAGAGGAAGCAACAGCAACACACAAACCTAATGTCAATAATACTTTCTTCATACTTAAATTATAGAATAAAATTCTTCTAAAAGCCAATTATATAAATTCCGAAAGAATAAGATTACTTAAAAGAAAACCGTTTGTATCTTTATTATCAGAGAATTTATAACCCTTATCCGTTTTTAAAATATGTCCGCTGTCTAAATATTTTGAAAGAACTGTTTTATATTTTTCATCAAAATCTATCCCAAACTCTTTGTTGATTTCAGAAATGTTTATACCTTCTGCAAGCCTTAGCCCAAGAAAGATTTTTTCTTCAAGCATTTCTTTTTTATTGAGGAATTTTCCAAATTCGTGAGAGGTAGGTGAGTCTAAATACTTATTTAAATCTGAATAATTTGAGTATCTCACCTCATCAACATAACCGTGGGCAGACAATCCAAAACCATAATATTGACCGCATTTCCAATAGTTTGTGTTATGTCGGGAATTGAAATTCGGTTTTGAATAATTACTTATTTCATAATGCTCAAAACCGTTTGCAGAAGTTATTTCACCTGCCAACAAATACATATCTGCCTGAACATCATCGTCAGGAACATCAGACGGATAATGATTATAAAAATAACATCCGTCTTCTATTTTCAAACCATATAATGACAAGTGCTGAGTATCAAGTTTAATAATTTCATTTAAATCGTGTTCAAAATTTTCTATTGTCTGAGTAGGAAGCCCGTAAATCAGGTCAAGACTAATGTTTTTAAAACCCACAGATTTGGTTATTTCTACAGCTTTATAAATCTCATCGGAATTGTGCCTGCGCCCGATAAGTTTCAGAATATTGTCATCAAAACTCTGTGCGCCCATGCTTATTCTGTTAAAGCCAAGCGACTTTAGTTTAGACATGTATTCTTTTGTTACATCATTTGGATTTACTTCTATTGTGATTTCCGCATTGTCTTCAAAATAGAATTTACCGATGATTTTTTTTAAATGTTCCGTTTCCAATACAGAAGGTGTTCCGCCGCCGATATATAAAGTTTTTAGAGGTGTTGAATCGTAATAATAATCAATCTCTTTCAGAAGTGAAAATATATATCCTAATTTTTTTTCCTGATTGGGAAAAGAAACAAAAGAACAGTAGTTGCATTTACTTTTACAAAACGGTATATGAATATATGCGCTTTTTACGGGAAAAGTCATTTTATTTCTTTTCTTCTTCCTGTTTAGCAGAAATAGCATCGAACAGATTAACAACATTAACCTTTTCAAATGCGTCGCATGCATTCCATATTACCGTAGGTAAAATATCCCCCGGTTTTCTGTTAGAGAACGGATATTTACAAAAACCATTAATTTGGTTAACAGAACCGTCATTGTGCTGTTCATAGTATTTACAACATTGACATAATCTCAACGAATATCCGAAACTTTCTAATTTTTCTGAAATTTCTCTAATCGCATCACAAACTCTGACGTGATTTCTTGTTTTATATTTTTTCTTTTTATTTATAAATACAACTTTTGCAAAATTTGATTCTGAAATGATATCTAACTTACAAGGAAAATATCTTTTTCCGTCAGAAACAAATACTTTTACAGTCAATTTTTCAGTATATTTATTTTCTCCGCTCTTAAAGATGCAATTTCTCAAAAATCTTATCGGAGGGAAATTATAAATCACTTTACATAAAGCATAAAATGGGTATAAAAACAGATATAAATGTTCTTTTGAATGAATTTTTGCGTGTAATAAACTTACGCAAAAAGCTATTAAAAATACTGCAATACCTGCGCCGACAACATAATAGTTCACAAAAGATTTATAATTGAACGCAAAATTGAATACGAAATAGTACCCCAGTGCAAGCGTCAAACAGTTAGGATAAATCAGTGAAAAAATCAATTCATTAAAATTAAGATTATCATGTTTTAATTTTGCAATATTCTCAAAAAACAGACCGAATCTTTTTGATAAAGACGGTATTTTGAAATCATATTGAGTTACTGCAGTATAAATTTTTATATCAGGATTAAACCCTGTTTTTACGTTAATGTTTGATAATGCAATTGTGTATTTAAGTTCCTCATTAGTATTTTTGAAATTTAAAGAACCTATTTCATCAATAACAGTTTTTCTCATAGCCAAAATATCTGAATTTACAAGATTGCTAAACCCAAGAATATCTCTGGCTTTTGATAAAAAGTTATTTTTATACAAATTATATGAATATTTAATATTATCTAAAAGTGTCATGTGTTCGTTACAGATAAGAGTAGGAGCACCTGTAATAACATCGTCTTTTTGAAGTGAGTCATTTACTTTTTCTAAGAAGTCTGCATTAACATAATATTTTGCATCAAGAAAAACATACGCATCTAAATCTTTAATTGTAGAATATTTTTCAGTGATGATAGAAAATGCCTGATCACGACCTATGGTATCGACATTATTAATGCTCATTACATTCACATCTAAATCACCCTGAAACATCACTTCACAATTGTCTGAACAATTATCCAAAATCAATTGAATTGTATAATTGTTATGCGGATATGTTTGATTTTTCAGTTGTTTAATGAGGTTTTCAACCGTTTCTTTGTTGTTATGAGCATAAACAACAACACATAAGTTGTGATATTTTTTATTAAAATCATCACGATTCTTTTTGTTTCTGCGTTGAGCAGCAAATGCTAAAGCTGCGTAATAAACTGTGTAAACAGTTAAATACAAATAAATAAGGTAAATGATAAGTTTCATAATAATATTCTCCAAGCCCCATGTTAACGTAAAAAATTGTTCTTGCCAACATGATTACTGATATCTCATCCAAATGGATGAGAGGAGGGGGGGTAAATGTTAGGGGTAAATTTTTTTTGTAGTGCCAGACTCGAAGTAGCACGGAGCAAAGCGGACGACAATTTTGTGAAAACGAAATATAGTGAGTAACTGCGGAGTGTAATCCAAGACATTTATTCAGTATAATCTGTTGATTTTATTTCAAAAATTTTTATATCAGGGTTTGCTTTTTCTATTCGTTTTATGTAAATACGTTCGTAAGGATTTTTAATAATTATAGCTACAGCAGGTTTTTTCCCTGTCATTTTTGAATAATACATAGCTTGTCCGATACTTTCAGCCCATTTTTTAGCCCAATCGTATTCAATGGCATATTCATCCGTAAGACAATCAACACGTGTTCGGTCTGAGAGTTGATATTCGATTATCCCTTTACAATACATATTAACGTAATCTGCTTCTTTCAAGTGTGAAGATTTTATTGACGGTTTTGGGGAAAACTCTTTCACAGAAGTATTGTTTTGAGAAAACAAAAACACCCC
>OMPX01000028.1 GCA_900313115.1 uncultured bacterium | reverse complement strand
CATAGCAAATTTTTTTTTCAGGATACATTATAATAATGTAATAAAAATCAGGTATATTATGCTAAAAATTTCCCCAACAAGAATAAGACTGAATCAGGATTCTCTAAAATGGCTTAAACAAAAAAAGGTTGAAGTACCTGAAAATGCTTATGCAGTTGAACATATTTTAATCCCAAAATTCAAAGAATATACCGAAATGTTTACTTTTAAAGACAGACAAGATTTAAGATTAACTCAGCAAAAAAATCATGTAAATAAAATAACAAAAGAAAAAGAAATTCAATTAAGAGAATATGATTATATAAAAAGATTTGATGATTATAAAAAAATAGAAGAAATTCGTCAAAAAACAATTTCTCCATCAGGAGAGGAAAAAAAAGAAATATGGAGGTTTTATCATCCAAAAGATAATTCCACTGTGAGATTTTCCCGCAACGACGGTCAAAAAGAAGTTAATAATTATATACACTCAGACGGGATTTATACTGACAAAAACGGTTTAAAAATCCGTCCTATTTCAACGGCAGAATATTATAACAAAAGACAAGATTTAGATGATAAACATTTTGTTAATGCACCTTGGACTTTAAAAGAAAGTATTACAACCAAAGACAAATGCGGAACGGATTCCGTTCAGGAATGCACTGTAGTCGGAATATATGGAGATAAAGGGTTAAGTCTTAATCATCTAAATCCAAACAACAAAGCCAACGAAGATTTTAGATATATAGAATGGGAACTTTTGGAACAACTGGAACAACAGGGAAAAAATGCAAAAGCTTTTGTAATCGGCTCTTGTGAGGAAGATTATTTCAGCAATCGTCAGTTTGAAAATATTATAGATTTATTTGCAACAGAAAAAGTACCTTTTTCAAGTTATAAAACAGGCGATAAAGTCTTATACGGTCCTTTCAAGAGGGACACAAGAATTGGAAGTGCTGATGCCAAAAAATTCAGATATGGCGGAGCAACACCTATTGAATGGCAGTCAGGACAACATATTATTTATGAAAATGGTGAAATTCAACTTGCTAATCCTGTAATTGATGCAGAGTTAAAAAAAGGCAACACAAATCCAAAAGAGCTTGTCAAAAAAAGTTTCACTAAAATAAACACCTAGAATAAATTATTCCATAATAAGTTCTATAATTTCTTGAGTAATTTCATCAATAGTTCTATTATCAGTTTCAACAATAAATTCAGCTTTTAAATAATTCGGCTCTCTTAACTTCAACAATTCTTCCAACTTGTCTTTTGGATTTTCACATTGAAGAAGTGGTCTGTTTTTATCGTCTTTTATCCTGCTATAAAGTCTTTCAACACTACTTTTAAGATAAATAACTTTACAATTTTCAGCTAATATTTCTCTTGAATTTTTATCTTCAAACGCACCACCACCGAGCGCAATAATCAAATCTTCTTCCTCGGAAAGTTCCTGAATAACTTCTTTTTCAACTCTTCTGAAATATGCTTCTGACTTTTTTTCAAAAATATCAGGAATAGACATCCCTTCTATATCCACAATAACATCATCAACATCAACAAAAGTATAATCTTTCAGAACTTTTGAGAGTGCTTTTCCAACAGTTGATTTACCTGCACCCATAAGACCTGTCAAAACAATACTAGCACTCATAATGAGCCTTTACTTCTTTTAAACTGTCTCCGCCAAATTTATCTAAAAATTCATCAACCAAAACAGCCGCAACTCTTGCCTCAGCAACAACAGCACACGCAGGTACTGCACAAGCATCAGACCGTTCAAAATGTGCTTCAGCCTCTGTCATATTTTTTATATCTACTGTCGGAAGAGGTGTTTTCATTGTAGGAATAGCTTTCATCGTACCTTTTACAACAAGCATTTCACCGTTTGTCATACCACCTTCAATACCGCCTGCATTATTTGAAGTACGACTAATTTTACCATCTTTTAAAACAAACGGATCATGAGTTTCTGTACCATTTACCCCTGCTACATTTACCCCTTCACCAATTTCGACTGCTTTAATTGCGGGTATAGACATGACAGCTTGTGCTATTAGTCCGTCTATTGCTCTGTCATAATGAACATAAGAACCTAAGCCGACAGGTAGATTTTTAAAATAAATTACAAATTTACCGCCTAGAGTTGTTCCTTGTTCTTTTGCATTATCAATTTCCTGCTTCATTTTGTCGGAAGCTTCACTGTCAAAACATCTTACCTCAGACTTTTCGCAAAAATCAGAAAATTCTTCAATAGAAAAAGTTTTATTATCAAAAATAAACTTTCCACTTTCAACTTTTAACTTTTCACTTTCTATGTTACCAATTTGAGTGACAGTAGCACACCCTATAATATTGAACTGTTTAAGAATTTGTTTTGCAACACTTCCGACGGCAACTTCTATAGCCGTTTTTCTTGCACTTGAGCGTTCCAAAACATTTCTTAAATCATCAAACCCGTATTTTACTGAACCTGCGTAATCTGCGTGTCCGGGGCGAAGTTTTGTAAATGATTTTTCCTGAATTTTTGCGATATTTTCATCATTTAGTTCAACCTGTTGAGTTGACATAACCGTTTTCCAATTTTCGAAATCTTTGTTTTGGATTTCAAGACAGATTGGAGCACCTGTTGAAATACCGTGCCTTACACCTGATTTAATTTCAACTTTATCAGATTCTATTTTCATTCTTCCGCCTCTGCCGTAGCCTTGTTGTCTGCGCCAAAGGTCGTGATTTATTTCATCAACAGAAACAGGAAATCCCGCAGGAACACCTTCTATTATTGCATTTAAACATTTTCCGTGGCTCTCGCCGGAGGTTAAAAACCTAAACTTCTTATTCATAAGCCTATTTTACTATTAATTATCATATTGGGCAATTTATTTATCTTTATAAATGCTTGCATGAAAAACATGTTTTAAATAGAATAATTGTACTCACATCCTCGTATCAGACAAAGTGTCGTCATTAAACACTGAATCTGTACAAATTTGAAAGGATAAACTAAAATGGCAAACATTAAATCAGCAAAGAAAAGAGTATTAATTGCAGAAGCAAACAGACAAAAAAATGTTGCTTGGAAATCTTCTATCAAGACTGCATTTAAGAAAGTTCTTGAACTTGCTTCAGGTGATGACAAAGATGCTTTAAGCGCAGCATTATCAAAAGCATATCAATTATGCGACAAAGCTGTATCAAAAGGTATTTTACACAAAAACACAGCTGCAAGAAAAAAATCAAGACTTACTCTTGCTGTTAAAAAGTTAGCAAAATAGAGTAAACACTCTATAAGGATTTTAAGAGAAAAACAGGCGGACAAATTGTTCGTCTGTTTTTTCAATATAATCTGACAAAAAAAACAATATTTTACTAAAATTCATGTTGATGATAATATGTTCTAGTAAAAGATTTTAAGGAGAGCATTTATGTGCGGAATAGTCGGATATATCGGGGAAAAGTCAGCAGTTGATATTCTTTTAAACGGTTTAACAAAGCTTGAATATCGTGGATATGATTCATCAGGAATTGCTTTAAACAATGGCAGATATATAGAAACATATAAAGCTGTCGGAAAATTAAACAATTTAAAAGACACTATTAAACCAATGAAAGACGAGCTGGATAAATCAACAATCGGTATTGGACATATCCGCTGGGCAACACACGGCGCACCTACAACAGTTAATGCTCACCCACATACATGTAACTGCGGAAAATTAGCTCTTGTACACAACGGCATTATTGAAAACTATCAGGAGCTTAGAAAAGAATTAGAAGAACAAGGCTGCGTATTCAAATCACAAACTGATACAGAAACAGTTGCTCACCTTGTAGCAAGAGAATACGGCAAAGTTCACAATCTTACGGAAGCAGTAAGACTTGCCACTCAAAAAATTGAAGGTGCTTATGCTCTGTGCGTTCTTCATCAAGACGAAAAAGATACGGTAGTTGCAACAAAAAGAAACGCTCCTTTAGTTGTTGGTATCGGCGAAGGTGAATATTTTGTAGCTTCAGATGTGCCTGCAATCATTGATTACACAAAAAAAGCTATGTATCTTGATGATAACCAAATCGTTACTTTAACAAAAACTTCAATGAAGCTTATTGATAAAGATAATAACGAAATTCAGGGCAAAATTGAAATTCTTCCGTGGGAACCTGTTGCTCTAAGCAAAATGGGTTACAAACACTACATGATGAAAGAAATTCATGAACAGCCAAGTATTATCAGAAATTTATTAAGCGGTAAAATTACAGGGGTAAATGAACCTCTAAACCTTAATGAAGTAAAATTGGACAAAGATACCGTTAAAAAATTAAACAGGATACAAATTGTGGCATGCGGTACATCATTACACGCTGCGATGGTTGGAAAATATATATTGGAAGATTTCTGCGGAATAGCAGTAGATGTTGAACCGTCAAGTGAATATATTTACAGAAAAACGGTTACTGATGAAAATACTCTTGTTATAGGGGTATCCCAATCAGGAGAAACAGCAGATACAATCACTGCGGTAAAACAATCTAAAACAAAAGGTTCTCATATATTAATTGTTACCAACAGACCTGACTCAACTATGGCACGTGAAGCAGACAGTTTAATTTCAGTATGTGCAGGTATTGAAGTCAGTGTTGCCGCAACAAAATCTTATATGGCTCAGTTGATTTCTTTCTATCTTCTTGCAATATACATTGCAGAAGTAAAAGGTTCTGTAGATTCTGAGTTAGTTAAAAAATTAAAGAAAGAACTGATTGTACTGCCTGAAAAAGCTGAAGAAATTTTATCACAGGAAAATCAGGTGAAAGTTATTGCAAGAAAATATGCAAATGCTAAAAACTTTATTTATATTGCAAGAGGAATAAACTTTCCGACTGCTCTGGAAGGTGCTTTAAAATTAAAAGAAATCAGTTACATAAATGCAACCGGCTATACGGCAGGAGAACTTAAACACGGACCTATTGCAATGTTAGATGAAACTTTACCTGTTTTATCAATAATGATGAAAGGTAAAGTTTACGACAAAATTTTATCTAACAGTGAAGAAGCAAAAGCAAGAAATGCAAAAATGATTGCATTAACAAACTCTTCTGAAGAAAAATTAAAAGATTTATTTGATGATATTATTACAATCCCTGAAACTGATGAATATTTATCACCAATTTTAGCAATTATTCCATTACAGCTAATTGCATACTATATTGCAGAATTTTTAGGTAAAGACGTTGACCAGCCTAGAAACCTTGCTAAATCAGTTACGGTTGAATAGGGGTAAATAGGGGTAAAAGGGTAAATTATAGGATAATTATTATCATGCAAGTTGTCTCAAAAATAATAGACCTTCCGAATAATGGAAATCCGTCAACCGAATATATTGAAAACGAACTTTTGAAAAAGGGTATCAATCCTTTACGTTGGGCAATTGTAAAGATTAGCAAAGATAAATTTACTATAAATTGTGCTTATGATAAAATTAACGTGGGCTAATATGTGTAAACTTTACACTTGTTAGAAAAGTATGTAACTCAACAACCAAATGAAAGAAGGTTTATAAATGGGTAGTATCGTTATGGAGAACTCAACAATGAATAGCTCAGTAGAAAATATGAGTAT
>OMPX01000031.1 GCA_900313115.1 uncultured bacterium | reverse complement strand
CGACTTTCATTGAATGAAACATAACATCTGCGGATTACTCCGAAAGGGTCGGCTTATACTTAAAGACCGACTGAACAAAAATGGGAATTAAAAAATTACAGTAGTTTGAAGCCGAAGCAGACAGCTCATTGTTACGTTTTAATCCTCAAATAAATAAATTTATATTTACCCCTAATATTTATTACGTGCGAAAATTACTCTAAAATAATATTTATACCTAAATTTTTATTTAGTTCTAAATTTTAGTATTTCCGTAACCTTGATTTACTCCGATACCTAAAATATTTTTCGCAAAGGCATATAAAGAATATGCACCCAATGCACCACCTGCAACTTTTGGAGCTATTTTACCTTTTGTAAGTAATGCTGCAAGCGATAATCCCAGAGGTACAATGTCATCAGTAAGCATTCCGACAAAACCTCTTACATATCCTTTAGCCGCACCGATTGCGCCTCTCAGTGTATTTCTCGACTCTAAATCAAAGAGTTTCCATTTTATTTTGTCATTCACTGCACTTGGGCTTGATGCATGCATTGCATTATCTAAATAATACATTGTTGCATCAACTCTTGCCTTATTTGCGCTAATATTCGATTTATGTTTTGCGTATTTATGCGCATCGTAGGCAATCATGCCGATACCTAACGCACCTGCAGCTTTTATTCCGTATTTTAAAATTGTTTGTCCTGTATTTCCGATATTCATTAGCTTATTACCCTACCCCCTGATGTTGGAACATTAGCAACAGTAGTATCTTCTTGTATTTTTACTAATGCTAATTCAATCTCATTTTTATGTCTGTCCAAAGTATATGGATCATTTTTCAATGCTTCCAAAATCTTTGGAGTATCTTCATTACCTTTTGCTAATTGGTTAGTCAATAATTTTAAAGCATAACCTCTTACTTTTTTATCGTAAGGATTAATTAGCATTTTATTTACAAGAACATTAAGTCCTTTATCATTATATCTTGTAATATCTTCACTAAATAATTGAACAACAGATTTTGCTGTATCTAATCTGACACCTTCACTTTGACTTTCAAGACCTGCATCCAGTGATTTGATTGTACTATCGGTCAATACGTGAACACGTTTTTTGATTGTGTTATTTGCATAGTTATTCATATAGTATCCTGCAGGATAACATTGTCCTCCACCAGGGCCTACTACTGTACAGTTTGGCATTTTTTCCAAATAACGATCACGTTCTTCTTTTGATAACTTAGAAACGTCAATGTTATTGCAGTAAATACCTATTCCTGATAAGTTATTAGGTGTTCCACCAACAGAATTAACCATACACGTAACCTTTCTTTCATGTATATAAAGTCCTAAAACCCATGAAAATTGCTACATGTTTAAGAAATGTAAAATTTTTGCTTATTATTAACAAAAAAATCCTTTACACCATTTAAAATAAATATACAAACGTGCGTAAAGGAGTGTATGAAATATGGTATCATCAATTAACAACTCAGATATTAACAGAGTTAAGGCAGAAGCATTTGTAAATAAAAGCGATAAGAACCTTAATAAAATAGCAAACAGAATAAATAATATCAAGTATCACGAAGAACATAAAAGAGCAGGAGAGATTGCAAATTTTGCAACAAAATCAATCCCTTTGATTGCCGCAGCATCAGCATTTGCAATTACAAAAAGTCCTAAAGCAGCAGTTAAACAAGGTGCTGTATGGGGTGCTTTGATTGGTATTCCTGCAATAGTTTCAAAAGCTAATAATAATATAAAACGTGCAACTGCTACTCCTGAAAATAAAAAAGGTCACGGTTTATCATTCGGCGGAGAATTAGTCGCAACTTTAGCAGGTTTCTGGGGTGCTAACGCTGGTATCAATAAATTAGCTAAAAATGAAAAAGTTAATCAATTAGCAGACACAGCTATCAATAAATCAAAAGAAATTTTTGAATCTGTATCAAGCAAAATTAAAATGCCGAAAGAAGTTGCTCAAAAAGCAAGTTCTTTAGCTGAAGAAGCAAAAAGTTTTGTTCCGAAAAATGTTAAAACTTTTGTAAACAATACTATTGAATCAGCTAAAAATTCTGAAGCATTACAAAAACTTGCAACAAAGAGTGTTAAAGTCGGCAAAAAAGCTTTGAAATATGCTCCTGAAATTGCTTTAGGAAGTGTAATCGTTGGTACTTTAGGTTACGGCATAAAAGAAGGAATGAAAGTTTCAAACACTAAGAAACAATTAAAAGACGATCAGCTTAAAACTGCTAAAGTTTTAATTTCTTCTTATAAAGCTGAAAACGAAGATTTAAAAGCTCAATTGGCGCAAAAAGCTGAATAAGCTTAATTATCAGATAGGTTATAGTAATCTTTGATTACTTGAATATAATCTTAAAATGATAAGGGTGTTTAAAAAGTCAAATTTAGCCTTAGTTTTGCGGGTGCTGTTTGCTTTGTCTAAGAATATGATTATGATAGGTTCTTATCCTGTTTTGATTGTCTTATTGTTTGATTTTGACTTCTTAGACACTCTTATCCTATTCATTGTAAAATAGTAAATAATATTCTTTTTAATAACAAATTATTTTTTTACCCGTTTTAAACAGATATGAATTCAATAAATTTTACTGCCGGATTTATTCAAAAGAAACAAATACTAAAGAAAGAACAGGACGAAAATTATAAGCCCTGTTACGTATCAATCGTTGAACTTGATAAAACTGATAAAAAAGATATAAACGCATTGGAAAAAACAGCTTTAAATTGGATTATGCAGGGCAAAGGGCTAATAACTTATAATATCTATAAAAATGCGACTAAAAAATATGGTAATGACAACATTTCAAAAGAGCATTATTTAGCAGTTACAACTCAAAATTCCGATTATGAAAATTTAGATTATTCAAAAATTTTGGGGGTTTCATTGTTCTCTGAAACGGATACCCCTGTAAATGAACTTAATTTATTGGAAGTCCAACCGAGAACAAGTAGTATTTCTAAAAACAGAGAATATAAAAAAGTCGGAACAGAATTATTAAATTATATTCAAAATACATATAATGAAAAACCTATTTACGTTGTTTCTCTCGATGGAGCTATTGACTTTTATTTAAAAAATAATTTCAAATCCATTTCAGGTCAACCTGATTCTCACTATTTAATGTATGATGTATAAATATTTAGCTTAATTTTATGTTTTATGCTAATTCAATATTTAATTTATATCCTAATTTGTTGAGTATTTTATTCAGATAAACCAACTTTATATTTCTTTTTGAACTAAGAAATTTTTTCACAACATTAGCATCCATATTTATTTTTTCGCAAAAATTTGAAAAGTCTGTTTTAAATTCAATTTCTGATAACAAATATTCATACAAAAAATGAAAATTATTTTCTCTAACACCTTGAGATAATATAATGGACAAATTTTCCGCTTTATTTTCCCTAACTTTAAAAACTTTTTCTAATTTTTCTATTACATATTCTGAATTATATTTTTTTTTCATACCGTACCTCAATATTAAATTTTATGTCAAATATTCTATTACAGTATAAATATACTACTGTGCAATTTAAAAAATGTCAATTTAAATATAATAAAATATAATTGTAGAATGTATATAGTTAATTTATATAAAATAAAATGGAATCAAAAATATACGCAAGAAGATATTGTGAAAGCTACAAAATTGAGTATTGGCACTGTAAACAATTTGTTTAGTGGCAAATATCATGATTATAAATTAAGTACCCTAGAGGCGATATGCAAATTTTTCAACTGTGATATTTCCGATATTCTTGTAAAAGTGCCTGATAATGATTAAAATTATATTTTTATGTTGGGATAATCTTGCTTTATGATATCTTCTAATTTGTCCAAGAGTTCATTTTCGGGGATTCTTGAGAGTATTATTTCGCCTTTTTTGAAAATATACCCTTCACCGATTGCGCCTGCGATACCATAGTCAGCGTGAGAGGCTTCCCCCGGACCGTTCACAGGACATCCCATTGTAGCGATTGTTATAGGTAAATCAAGTTTTGAGAACCTGTCTTCTACTTTTTTGGCAAGTTCAATTAGCTTTATTTGAGTTCTTCCGCAAGTCGGACAAGATACAAAATTCACTCCTCTTTCTCTCAAGCCAAGTGATTTTAATATTCCCCATCCTGCGTGAACTTCTTCTACAGGGTTTTCGGTTAAAGAAACTCTTATTGTATCTCCGATTCCTTCGGATAAAAGTGTACCAATACCGACTGAAGATTTTATCAAACCGCCTTTTAGTGTTCCTGCTTCAGTTACACCGACATGCAAAGGATATTCTACTCGTTTTGCCATTAGTCTGTATGCATCAATCGTAGTCGGAACATCAGAAGATTTTAGAGAGATTTTGATATTATCATAATTTAAATCTTCAAGTATTCTCACGTGCCCCATTGCACTCTCAACCATTTTTTCAGCAAGTGTCAAATCTTCTCTTGCTTTAAGATCCTTTTCTAAAGAGCCCGCATTTATACCGATACGAATAGGAATATTGTTTGTTTTAGCCAAATCAACAACTTTTCTTGTATGTTCTTCTTTTCCGATATTCCCCGGATTTATGCGAAGTGCATCTATACCGTTTTCTATACATTGGATTGCAAGTCTGTAATCAAAATGAATATCCGCAACCAATGGCAAAGGTGATTTTTTAACTAAAGTTTTTATAGCTTCAGCCGCATCTTTGTTTAGCACGGCGAGTCTGACTATTTCACAACCTGCTTCATAAAATTCGTTTATTTGGTTCAGGGTGGATTCTATATCACGAGTATCTGTATTACACATTGTTTGAACTGATACAGGTGCTCCTCCGCCAATTTTTACATCTCTGATTTGTATTTGTTTTGATTTTCTTCTTTCTATCATAGTAGTTTAATTATACACCAAAAATGAACAAACGGAGATATGGTATTCACTAATCATAAATTTTATGATATAATTTCCATAAGGAGAGAATACGTATGGAATTTGTAATGAAATGTCTAAAAGACCCTCCGGTCTTGATTATTATAACCACTTTCTGGGGTGGGATGATATATACAATGAGTAAATATTTTTGGGTTTCTAAAAATCTAAAAAAATTACTTGTTGAATTAGAAACATTTACTAAAAGTAATTTATCGTACAGATTTGAAGAATTTAAACAAATAATGCTTTCAAATCCTTGTACAAAACATCCGTTTGAAGATTTTCAGGACTCTTTAATATATTCAGATACCTTAGCATTTCAGGAATCAGAAGACAAGATTGAGTATGAAAACGTATCTGAAAGTGTATCAGGTATTCAAACATCAACAGATATTCCGTATTACTTTAACGAAGAATCTATGGTTTATCCGTTCTATAACAAAGGTTTTGTGGCAACGCTGCCTGAATTGTTAACAGGTTTTGGTCCGTTATTTACCTTCTTAAAAATTGCAACAGCATTCGGTTTGTTAGACTTTTCAACTGCAGAAACCATTACACATACCGTTGCTGAGTTCGTTGCAGATATGCAGATTGCGGCTATCTGTTCCGTACTTGCGGTAGGTTCTTGTTTAACCTTTACTATTACAGACAGACTTGTTACAGCGATTGTTGTAATGAGTTCTTGTCATAAAGTTCAGGCTAAGTTAGCATCACTGTTCAATGTTGTTACAACTGAATCATTCATGATTGACTTGTTAAAGACTTCAAAAATACAAAACCACGAAAACGGTACTATTTTAAAATCTATACCAAAATCTTTCGCAAATACGGTTCAAAAAGATTTGGCAAATGTAATTATGCCATATCTTGACAGTTTGATTTTCGGTGTAAATACATTGAATGACACTATGTCCAAAAAAGGCGGAGATGGTGACGAATTAGGCGGATTATTCTAGGAGTTAGAAATGGGAGCAAAAGCAAGACCTAAAAAACACGAAGAAGGCGGAAATATTTTCTGGGTAACCATGTCCGACTTATTCATCGGTATGTTTATGATTTTTGCTACCTTGTTCTTTGCATTCTGTGCTAATACAGGTCAAGGACAAATGGAAGCAGCACAAGCTACTGAAGCTGCTGTTGAAAAAATTGTCCAAAAACTTGAAGAAGAAGATATTAAAGCGGAAGTTGTTTCTGAGGCACAAGAAGTTGCAGAAAAAGTTGATAAAAAAGTTGATGTTGAAATTGACCCGTTCAGCGGAATGGCAAAAATTTCTGATTTGGAATTATTCGAACTTAACAGCGCACAACTTACACCTGCGGGGAGACAATTCCTGACTAAATTTTTACCTGTATATCTCGATACCGTTTTATCAGGTGAATTAAAAAAATATGTAACATACATTGTTATACAGGGTCACACAGATTCACAATTATTCAGAGGGGTATTTTCTCCACAAGAACAATATATGAAAAATATGAATCTGTCTATGAACCGTGCATTCAATGTTGCTGAATTTGCATTCCAATTGGCTAAAAAGAAACCTTATTATAAAGATTTAACACATATTATCAGGGTTGAGGGAGCAAGTTTTAGTAAACCAATTCTGACTAATGGCAAAGAAAACTACAAATTAAGCAGACGTGTAGAGCTTAGACTTGTATTAAAAGAACAAAAACTTGATGTTCTTCAACAATTCATCAAGGGTGCAAGTGTCGTAACAAAACCAAAAGGTGAAAGCACTTATGAAAAGCTTTGATGAAAAGTTGGTTCTTGAAACCATTAATATGATTAAGCTTTACAACCTTGATATCAGAACTGTTACAATGGCTATCAGTTTGAGAGATTGTATTGACAGAGATATTAATGTTTTGTGCAGACGTATAAGAGAAAAAATACTTAATCACGCACAAAATTTGGTTAAATATGCAGAAGAAATCGGCAGCAGTTATGCAATACCAATTGTCAATAAAAGAATAGCCATTACACCTATATCTGTTATTGGTGAATCGTGTGACAGTTATGATTATGTAAAAATTGCACAAACTTTAGACAGTGTTGCAAAGGAAGTCGGTGTTGATTTTGTGGGCGGATATTCTGCTCTTGTGGAAAAAGGTTGTACAAAAGGTGATTTAGCGCTAATTAAATCTATCCCTGAAGCTCTTGCAACAACGAGTAGGCTATGTTCATCAGTGAATGTTGGAAGCTCAAAAGCAGGGATAAACATGGACGCTATTTTAGAAGTGGCAGAAACCATTAAAAAATCAGCAGAGCTTACAAAAGATACAGATGGGTTGGGTGCAGCAAAGTTTGTATGTTTCTGCAATTCAGTTAGTGACAACCCGTTTATGGCAGGTGCATATTGCGGCTATGGAGAACCTGAAGTTGCATTGAATGTCGGTGTTTCAGGTCCCGGTGTTGTTAAAGCTGCAATAGCTGATTTAGACAAAAAAGCTGATTTAGGTACTTTGGCAAAAACTATTAAAAATACTGCTTATAAGATAACTTCCGCAGGAGAACTTGTTGGAAGAAAATTAGCAGCAAAGCTCGATATACCTTTTGGGGTAATTGATTTGTCATTAGCTCCTACTCCTGCGATAGGAGATAGTGTGGCAGAAATTTTTCAGGCAATGGGTTTGGAACACGTAGGAGCTCACGGAACAACTGCTGCATTAGCAATGCTTAACGATGCTGTTAAAAAAGGCGGAATAATGGCAAGCTCTTATGTCGGAGGTTTGTCAGGGGCATTTATTCCTGTGTCAGAAGATGCAGGCATGATTGAAGCCGCAACAAACGGACACCTAACTTTTGACAAGTTAGAGGCAATGACTTCTGTTTGTTCAGTCGGCTTGGATATGATAGCAGTTCCGGGTGATACGCCTGTTACAACTATTGCAGGCATAATCGCTGATGAAATGGCTATTGGTATGATAAATAAGAAAACAACCGCTGTAAGAATTATCCCTGCTATTGGCAAGGGCGTTGGAGATAAAGTTGTATTTGGCGGTTTGCTTGGAGAAGCACCTGTAATGGCGGTGAATAGTTTGTCCTCTGCTGACTTTGTAAATAGAACAGGAAGAATCCCTGCCCCAATACATAGTC
Source organism: uncultured bacterium (assembly GCA_900313115.1). Classification (GTDB taxonomy): domain Bacteria; phylum Cyanobacteriota; class Vampirovibrionia; order Gastranaerophilales; family Gastranaerophilaceae; genus UBA2883. Next base: position 1,781 of record OMPX01000031.1, on the reverse strand, counting down.
TGAATAATTAGTTTTATCTGAAGATTGTCTGCTCTCTGTCAGGTCCTACGCTAATAATAGAAATAGGACATTCGAGAAGTTCTTCCAATCTTGCAAAATATTTTTTAAGATTTTCAGGGAGTTTATCGTATTCTCTTATACCTGTGATGTCCGTTTTCCAACCTTTATGAGTCTCATAAACGGGTTCTAAATATTTATGCATATAAATATCCGTAGGATAGTAATCATAAATTTTACCATCACGTTTATCTTTGTAGGCAGTACAAACCTTAATTTCATCAAAGGTATCAAAAACATCCGCTTTAGTAATAGCAATTGATGTGAGTCCGCCAACCAGAACGGCATACTTCATAGTAACTGCATCAAACCAGCCTGTTCTTCTTGGACGACCTGTAGTAACTCCAAACTCGTGTCCGATTTCTCTGATTTTTGCACCTGTTTCGTCATCAAGTTCTGTTACGAAAGGACCTTCGCCAACTCTAGTTACATAAGCTTTAGCAACACCGACAACTTCTTGAATCTGACAAGGACCATAGCCGCTGCCTGTCGCAGCACCGCCGCCTATCGGGTTTGAACTTGTAACAAACGGATATGTGCCGTAATCTACATCCAACATTACACCTTGAGCACCCTCAAAAAGTATAACGTCATTTTTATGTTCGTTTAATACTTTTTGCCATTCAAAGCAAACATAAGGCTCAAAGATTTTTGCATATTCTTCGCATAAACTAATCAAGCACTCTCTTGTATAAGGTTCTAAACCATACACTTTTTCCAGTTGTTTGTTTTTTAACGGTAAAATAACATCTAATTTTTCATTCAATGTTTCTAAATCATATAAATCCTGAATTTTTAAACCTATTCTTGCATATTTATCTGTGTAAGTAGGTCCGATACCTTTTTTGGTAGTACCGATTTTACCTTTCCCGCCTTGTGCTTCTGTATACCCGTCAACTTCTGTATGATAAGGCATTGTTATTGATGCTAATGGAGAAATTTTTAAATTAGCTAAATTTACCCCTTGAGATTTCAACTCTTCTATTTCCTGTCTGAAGTTTTCAGGCAAAATGACTGTTCCTGCCCCGAGCATACAAATCTTGCCATCATATAAAATTCCTGACGGAACAAGGTGAAATTTGTATGTTTGATTATTGGCAACAACCGTATGACCTGCATTACATCCACCTTGATAACGTATAATAAAATCAGCCTTTTGTGCTAACAAATCAGTAATTTTTGCTTTACCTTCATCACCCCATTGAGCACCAACAACAACAGTATTTTTCATACTCTCTCCTTTTATACCCTCTTACTTATTTATTATACTACGAAGTCAATGCAATATATAATAATATTTTCTAAGTATGTGATGGAATTTGTCCTATGCATTTACCCCCAATATTTACCCCTAATATTTACCCCCCCCTCCTACTTGAAATTTTTTTGTATTTATTTTAGAATTGTTTTACATTGAAAACAAAATGCGGACGGGGGTAAATGTAAAGCCCAAGTCCGAAAGTTAAGAAAAGTGCGGACGAGGGTAAATGTAAAGCCCAAGTCCGAAAATTAAATAAAATGCGGACAGGAATAAATGTAAAACCCAAGTCCGAAAGTTAAGAAAAATGCGGACGTAGCTCAGTTGGTAGAGTATCTGCCTTCCAAGCAGACTGTCGCGAGTTCGAGTCTCGTCGTCCGCTATAAGAGACCTTCGATAAGAAGGTCTTTTTTAATTGACTCCGAGACGGAACTCGCAACAGTGTGACATTCGTCACCTGTCGCTT
>OMPX01000092.1 GCA_900313115.1 uncultured bacterium | reverse complement strand
GCAGCTTTGTACTCAATTTGGTGCATACGTGCCGTCAAATTGAGCAACCTTGCCTGTGATGATGATAAACCCATATTGACTCCTTTATTTCCTTGTACTACCCATATAACATGAGTAGTTTCCTAATCATTCTTCATGCATGACGGCACGTTTCTTTAAATCTTTAGTATTTCAAAAAACTTTGTTACATTTGTTTACATAACCACAGAATAAACATTTTTGTAACTTATTCACAAATGTTTCAACTTGTTGTACAATAAACATATAAATGTAGGAGAGATAGATGTCTGAAAAAAAAGTTGTAAGTCTTGGAGAAAAACGATCTAAACATAAAAAAGAAGAAGAATCTGAGCAAACTCAGGTTAATTCACAGCAAGATGAAGGTAATCAATCTGAGCCGGTTTATTGTAGTTTTTGTGGTAGACCAAATACTCAGGTAGTAAAAATGGTAAAAGGTCCGGGAGTAAATATTTGCTCTGAATGTACAATGATTGCAGTGCAATATTTAATTCTTCAGGACAGAATGCCTTCTGCTGAAGCACAAGCAATACTTGATGCCTTTTGGGGGAAATGCAAATAATAATTTTTTTTAATTGGTACTACAAAAATTTAAATATAATCATTTAATGATAGGAAAGATATGAATAAAATACAAATAAGAGCAGAGATTTTAACATTAATAACAAAATTGCAAACAACAACGGCTGTATCTGATGAAATGTTTACAGCATTGGATAATGAACCTGATAAACAGGGAATTATGGATGTTCTTTTAAAAGAGTTATCACGAGCTAAAGAACAAAAAGCATTTGTAATATGTTATATACTTACTCGTTTATTTGAGAAAGATTTTCTTGTTGAAAATTTAAGAATGTTTATTAGAGACAGAAAGATTAGTGATTATGCAAAAATGATTGCCTTTAATCTTTTGAAAGATTTAGGTAATCAAGTTTCTCAAGATGAAGTAAGCGGATATTTTTCGGAGTTTGATCAAATAGTAGAAGAAGAAACGAAAGAAATGCTTAATTCTGCGCTTATGAATCCTGAAGCACAGATTGACTTTATCGACTTTTTATCAGCTTTAAATCCGGAGGATCAATTATTTTTGGTTCGTGCATTGAATGAAGATTATACGCAAGATGCTTTAGCTAATATCTTAATACCGTTATTTATGTATAATCCGAGAACAGAATTGGCAAAAGAAGTTATTCAATTATTAGGAAATTCAAAATCTCAATTAGCATTTCATGCATTTGAGGAGGCAAAAGAATTTGTCGGTGATGATTTAATACCATTATTAAATAAAGGCATTTCCGCACTAAAGTTATCAGGTGTCAGAGTGGACAATGCAATTGATTTTTACAAAAGTATTTTAAAATCTTCAAAACCATATAAATCATATATGAGTTATCCTGACGGACATGGCAATATTGCTGTTGTATTTACAAGAGTTAGAGAAGATGAAACAATACAATTTATTGCAATGGTATTAAATGACATGTACGGTATATTGGATTGTTTCGGATTTAATGAAATTACAAAAAATGATTTAAGCAAAATTCTTACAAAATTCTATGGAGAAGATAATGGTGTCGAAGTCGGGCATGGAGTAATCAAATTTTTAGTAGACAGAGCTGAACGTCAGGCAAGATATAACAAAGATAAACTACCTTATGAATATGTTTGCTGGAAAAATACTATGCTTGATATTGAACCGATAAGACCTGAATGTATTTTAGAAAGTGTAAATTTGTCAAAAGAAGATGTTGACGAGTTGTGTTTATCCGACAAAGTTCAATCTTGGTTTTATGATGTAAATACTTCTGACAGTTTTAATAAAATGATTCAGGAGCTTAATAAAGCATTTAAAGAAAATAATTTTGGTATTGATTTGGATAAGTTTATTTTTGATAGATATTCTTCGATTTACACCCCTGAAGAAATAGAAATTTGGAAAAACAGATATTATTTAACTGCATTTTTACTTCAATTACAAGGCGATAAGAAATTAGCTCAGAAATTTTATTCTCTGATGGATAATAAAGATTTCTTGACTAATATCTTGAGAAAAAGTATTTATGAGTATTATGTGCTACAGAGATGGCAGTTGAAGAATAGTGCAAATACAACAAATATGTTCCAACGCCATGAAATGGAAAAATCAGAATTTGAGCTAATGCAATTGGATATGATTATTTCTACAATTGAATCAAAGTGGGTAAATTAAGATGCATAAACTAATGGCACTTGATGTCGGAACAAAAAGGATTGGTGTTGCCCTGAGTGATTATTTACATGTCGTTGCTAATGGATTTTGTTGTGTGGACAGGAAGCCTGAAAACGTTGCAATTGAAAAAATTCAACAAATAGCAAAAGAGAATAATGTCAGAACAATCATTGTAGGTGTCCCTGTAAATATGGACGGGACTCAAGGTGGGCAAGCAGAAGATTGCAAAACTTTTGCAGGCAAAATTAGTGGTTATGATATAATATTTGAAGATGAAAGATTAACTTCTGATTTGGCTGAAGAAAATTTAAGACAAAAGAAGATAGATTTCAGGAAAAATAAATCTTTAGTTGATATTGAAAGTGCTTGTATTATACTTGAACAATATATGAGCAAACAAAATTAAGAGGATAAAAGTTATGACAGCAGAAGAAAAAGTTGATATTATTGAAACAGTTGATGAAGAAGGAAATCCGATTTCATTTAAATTGTTTGATGTTATAGAATATGAAGGTAAAGAATATGCAATGTTATTACCTTTAGAAGATGCTGATGAAGAAGATCCTGAATTAGTATTAATGAGACTTGTCACAGATGGCGAAGACTATGCATTTGAAACAATTGAAGATGAAGCGGAATTTGAAGCTGTTTCAGAATATATCGAATCATTTGAGGATGAAGAATAGTGTTTGAAAAATTTACGGAATTAGCAATTGATACAGTTTATGATGCACAAAATTGTGCATTAAGATTGGGCAGTTCAGAAGTTTACGTAGAGCATTTGTTCTATGCTATTGTGAACAATGCCAAGGGTATATCTCTCAGAATGTTCAGAAATGCAGGAATTGACTCTGAAATTGCAGAGCAAGAAATTAAACAGTATGTGTCCCCTACAAACAAAACTAATGTTGTTGTTCCGTTTAATAATGATTTTAAAACATTATTAAAACAAACTCTTGATTTGGCAAAAAAATCAGGAAATACAAATATTTTATATGAACACTTATTCTTAGCCTTATTAAATTCTAAAAATGAAAACTTGAATGAGATTCTAGAAAAATATAATTTTGATGTGTTTAAATCAAAAGATATTTTAGCAAGACTTGTTCAGAAGAAAATAAAGAAAATGACACACCCTGAAGGCGAAGAAAGTAGTGAAGTAAGAAGAATTGATGAAATATACAAAAATTTCGAGCGTTCTGCTATATTCTCAAAAGCAATATCGAAGTTGACAACTTCAGGTTATGAAATATTAGGAACGGAGCAGATAGTATCTTCAATTTTGGAAAATCATGATTCATCTGTAACAAAGTTATTGGAAGAATATGGTGTTTCACACGATACTTTTGATAAAAAAATCTCGGAAATTAAATCTCGTGATGCTGAATATTCGGGAAGAAAGATTGTATTCACACCAAATGCATTTTGGGTAATGAATAAGGCTTTACAGGTGGCTAAAGAACTTGGTTCTTCAACCGTTTTGCCTGAGCACATAATACTTTCAATTCTTGATGTAAAAAAAGGCTTGGCGAGTGAAATTTTAAAAGAATTTCATGTAGATTTTGAAGAATTATCTGAAAGAATAGTTAAACCAATCGAAAAACAAATGCCTGAAACTCTTGTAATATTGAAGTTTGCAAAAGAAGAAGCAAGAAGAATCGGAAGAAATGTT
>OMPX01000183.1 GCA_900313115.1 uncultured bacterium | reverse complement strand
TCATATGGAAGGTGATGAATTTTTTGCAAGAATAACATCTGATGTCGGGAAAAACGGTGTTGTATTGCCTAAAGGTACAATGGCACATGGTATTATTACACAAACAACCGAGGCTAAAAGATTGGGGCGTAACGGTTCAGTGTCTTTAAAATTTGATTATCTTGTTACCCCTGACGGAAGAAAGATACCTATTGAGGGTGGCATGTCTTCAAAAATGAACCCTGTAAAAGAGTTCGGAAAAATTGTCGCAACCGATGTCGGTTATACAGCAGTAGGCGGTGTTGCAGGCGGATGGTTTGCGCTTAACACTCTTGGGCTTGAAGCAGCGATTGCCTCACAAGGATACACGATTGCAGGCGGTGCTGCAATCGGCGGTACAATCGGGCTTGTAATGTCCTTATACAGAAAAGGTAAAGATGCTCTTATTGCTCCGGGGGATCAGATTAAAATTAAATTAAAAACTCCTGTGGAGTTACCTGTGTACAGAGATGAGGCACTTGTTCAGGAAGAACTTGAATATCCGGGATTTACTGTTCATATTACCAATCTTGAATATGATAAAGATCCTTTTGGAGAACCAAATACTATTGTTCTGACTTTGAGAATTGAAAATCTTTCCGATAAAACTTTTTCGGGTATGGATATAAAGCTTACAAACGATATGCAGCAGATGTTCTTTCCATCTCCCCTTGGTGATACAAGTTTAATGTTTCAGCAAATTAAACCCGGAGACAGAATTATCGGTAAGATATCTTTTGCCGTGAATGATGTTAAAGGTATATATTGGTTATCTTTCTTTGACAGAATGACAAAAAAAGAGCTTGCAAAAGTTTCACTCGACAATGCATATAAAGGTGTATCAAACCGAACAAAAAAAAGAAATGAACGTATAAGAAAACGTAAAGGAAATCTGTACAGAAAAAGAACAGACGACTAAAAAAAAGAGGATATTTTAAAATACCCTCTTTTCTCTTTTTATAAATAGAACTTATAACATATTTTTTCTCATTTTTTCTTTTGCTTTGTCCAAAGCTTTTAAACGTCTTTCTGATTGTTTCAATTGTTTCTTTAACGCTTTTCTTTCTGCTTTAACAGAGACATATTGCGCATCAACATCCGCAAACTTAGTTTTTAAATCTAATAATTGATTTCTAATTTCAACTTGTGCATTATCAATTTGAAGAATAGCACTTTGAATACTATTATTACCTAATGTTTCCTCAGCAGCGGGTGCTTGAACTGCACTAGGCGCTTTTGCATCGTTTGCTGTTAATTTAATAGGAGTGAATGCTTCTGACGCAAATGCTCCTGATGAAGCTAAAAGAATAATTGTTGTTAAAATAGTCTTTTTCATATCATAACCCTCTCTTGTGAGTAATAACCCATAGAGCTATTTTATATTATTTTATGGATGAAACCAATAGAAAAATGAAAAAATCATACATTTAATGTATGATTATATATTTAATTTATACCCGCCGCCATAAATTGTTTCGATATATTTTTTACCATCGGATACTTTATCGATTTTACTTCTTAAATGTCTGATATGAACACGTATAGTTTCGATATCATCATCAGGCTCATATCCCCAAATATCTTTTAACAACTTTTTCGATGAAACCATATTACCGTGATTTTGAAAAAGAATGTAAAAAATTTCAAATTCAATCGGTGTTAATTTTGCAATATTGTCGTTTATTTTTACACTGTAACTTTCAGGGAGCAGAGTTATTTCGCCGCATACTAAAAGTTCTTTTGTTGCCATTGACTCAGGTATTTTGTTTGTACGTTTGAGTAAAGCTCTTACTCTCACTTTTAATTCTTCCATTTCAAAAGGTTTTACTAAGTAATCATCCACTCCGATATCAAAACCTTTAACCTTGTCATTAAGTTGTGAAAGTGCTGTAAGCATCAGAATTGGGGTATCTTTTGTTGATTCATTTTGTCTGATTCTTTGTGCGACAGTGTATCCATCAACTTCAGGCATCATGACGTCAAGCACAATCAAATCAGGAAGCTCCTGTTTTGCGATTGCAAATCCTGTTGTACCGTCATTAGCCTGCAATACTTTATATCCGCACAATTCAAGATTAACTTTTATAAGTTCGTTTATTGCTATATCATCATCTACTACTAAAATCTTATTTTCTTTCATACAATTATTTTAGTATAAAAAGAAATCAGAAACAAAGAAATAAAATTTTACAAACAAAAATGTTTGTATGTGATAAATTATTATTATGGCAAAGTTTATTCCACTACACATTCACACAGAATATTCACTGTTAGACGGTGCGATTAGGGTTAATGATTTAGTTGATTTCGCTGCCGAAAATGACATGCCTGCAATTGCAATTACTGACCACGGTGTTATGTATTCTGCAATTGAATTTTATGAATATGCAGAAAAAAAAGGTGTAAAACCTCTTGTTGGCTGTGAGTTTTATGTTCATAACGGCGATATTCATCAGAAGGATGCACATAACAATCCACTTTATCACTTAATTTTGATTGCTAAAGATACCGCAGGTTATATGAATTTAATCAAGCTTGTTTCTACTGCGTGGTGTGAAGGATTTTATTACAAACCTCGTATAAATTGGGAATTGCTGCAAAAACATCACGAAGGTTTGATTTGTTGTTCAGCCTGTCTTGCAGGAGAAGTTCTTCAGGAACTTTTAAAAGGTGATAAAGAGAGAGCTAAAGAAGTTGCCAAGCAATATAAAGAATTATTCGGAGATGATTATTATATAGAATTGCAGGACCACGGCCTTGAAGATCAAAAACGTACCAATCCTGATTTGATTGAAATTGCAAAAGAATTAGATATAAAAATGGTCATTACAAATGACTCACATTATTTGCATAAAGAAGATGCAGATATGCACGATACTCTTTTATGCCTTAATACAAACTCTGATAAAGATGATCCGAACCGTTTTCATTTCGCAAACAATGAGTTTTATGTAAAAACAAAAGATGAAATGCGTGATGCCTTCAAATGGATGAGTTCGGAAATGTTTGAAGAATGCGTCAAGAATACGGAAGAAGTTGCAAACAAATGTGATTTACATATCAAACTTCACGATGCGCCTTTGCCGTATTATGAAGTGCCTCACGGATATACGACAGAAACATATCTGAACTATTTGGTTATGGAAGGTTTAAAGAAACGATATGGTGAGCCTGTTCCTGACGAAATCTATGAACGTGCAAAATATGAACTTGGCGTAATTGAGCAGATGGGATTCCCTGCATACTTTCTTATAACTTGGGATTTTATCAATTTTGCAAAGACTCACGATATACCTGTCGGACCGGGAAGAGGTTCTGCCGCAGGTTCAATTGTTGCGTATGCTTTGGGTATAACAGATATTGATCCGATATTCCATAAACTCTTGTTTGAAAGATTCTTAAATCCTGAGCGTTTTACGATGCCCGATATTGATATTGACTTTTGTATCGAAAGACGTGGTGAGGTTATTGACTACGTTGTTAATAAATATGGAGAAGATAAGGTCTGTCAGATTATTACATTTATGACGTATGCCCCAAAAGCTGCATTTAAGGGTGTTGGGCGTATTCTCAGAGTTCCGTTTGCGGAAAGTAACAAATTGACAAGTCTTATTGACCCCGCAATTGAAATGGCAAAAGCCGAAAATCCAAAAGCTGAATGGTTAAAAGATGCAATAAAAGCTGAAGGTTCTGAGTTTAAAAAATTGTATGATGAAGATTATATAACTCATACAGATGAAGGCAAAGAAATAAGTTTCAAACGCTGGGTTGATTTAGCTATGGCAATTGAAGGTCTGAAAAACGGAACAGGCACTCACGCAGCAGGGGTAATTATTGCTCACGACCCTCTTGATACAATTTTACCTGTCCAACCTTCAAAAGACGGCATTGTTCAGACAGGTTACCCGAAACACGAAGCGACTGAAGTATTAGACCTTTTGAAAATGGACTTTTTAGGTTTGCGCAACCTTACAATGATTACAAAAACCGTTAAAATGGTAGAGAAATATCGTGGTGTAAAACTTGATATAAACCATATTCCGCTAGATGATAAACCGACATACGAAATGCTTGCAAAAGGTGAAACGGTTGGCGTATTCCAGCTTGAATCACAAGGTATGATAAATCTGGTAAAACGATTAAAACCTGACGTATTTGAAGATTTGGGTGCACTTGTTGCACTATTCCGTCCGGGGCCGCTTGGCTCAGGCATGGTTGATGACTTTGTCGCACGTAAACACGGTGAACAAGAGGTTACTTATGCTCATCCTGATTTAGAGCCTGTATTAAAAGATACCTACGGTACAATTGTTTATCAGGAACAAATTATGCAAGTATTCCAAATTCTTGCTGATTATTCACTCGGTCAAGCAGACCAAGTGCGTCGTATGATGGGTAAAAAAGACCAAAAAGCTATGGAAGAGCAAAGGGGTAAATTTATTACCGCATCTGCAAAACACGGTATGAGTAAAGAAGGTGCGGAAAAATTATTCAACCAAATATTGGCATTCGC
>OMPX01000094.1 GCA_900313115.1 uncultured bacterium | reverse complement strand
TTCTCGCATTTTAGCGTGAATACTTTAATAATATCTACATAATTTAATAATGTTTAGGGATAAAAATAATCCTGAAAATAATGGGAGAGTTTTTTTCAGGATTATTTCTTTTATAAGTTATTGTGAAATCCGAATAAATAATTACAAAACAAGAGGATTAACAATGATTTACGGATATATTAGAGTTAGCACAGAGCAGCAGCATTTAGAAAACCAAACCCACGAAATCTCTACTTTTGCCGAAAATAACGGCATAACGATTGATAAATGGGTAGAAGAAACCATATCTTCCCGAAAACCCTTAAATGAACGAAAGCTCGGCAGTTTGCTTAAAAAACTTAAGAAAGACGATATTTTGATTGCGACCGAATTAAGTCGTTTAGGACGCAATTTGCTTGAAGTTATGGGAATTTTGCAGCAATGCCTTGAAAAAGAATGCCAAATCTGGACGTTGAAAGAAAACTATCGGCTTGGGGCTGATATTCAAAGCAAAGTGTTGGCGTTTGCTTTTTCCCTTGCAAGCGAAATAGAACGTCAGCTTATTTCCGACCGCACCAGAGAGTCCCTAAAACGTGTTAAAGCCGAAGGAAAGCACATCGGTCGCCCTCGTGGCAGCACTTATCGCAAATTGAAGAAAAAGCACAACAAAATCAAAGAATTGCTTGATAAACACGTATCCAAAGCCGAAATCGCCCGTATCCTCGGCTGTGACTGGAACACTTTGCATAGATACGTTAAGGAATGTCCTTCATTTCAATAATTTTTTAAGAGATTTTAATATATCGCTATTTTGTTCCAATTTTTTAAAGAATTGTGGAGGATAAAATGGAGGTATTTTTTCTCTTAACTCATATAATGAAATAGACCTTTTTGTTCTTTTAACATTTTTTAATTTCAACAAATATATTGCTTCTTTATTTTTGACATATTCATCAAATAATTTCTTAGGAATACACATCTCTTGTGCGTACTTGTTCCATGCGACTTGAGGAGATAAAATCAAAATATCCTCCAATTCTGCATATGAATCAATAGAAGCAATCGGTAGAGTTTTGTATATCCAAATTATAGTTCCTTTAGATATATTTGCTTTCCTTGTTCTAATTTCATATATTTTTGAACCTTCCTCTATTAATTGCGCATATTTAGGATGAATTGACAATATTATATTATTATTCATAAATTCCTCCTTGTCTGCATATCCTTAGGAATTTTTCAGAACTTACTGAAAATGATGTTATAAAATTATTCTTTCCAATATCTAATGTTCTCAAGAATTCTATAGGTACATTTTGCTTGAATTGTTGAAAATTATCAAAGGTTATAACATTAATGACACCATCTTTAGATAATTCTTCCAACTTCTTATCATCTAAAACACCTTGTGTTCTTAAAATACTTTTAGCCTCTGATATTTCTATTATATCCGAATAAGTAACACGACCTATACCAATTATACCCTTAATAGTTTCGGAAGCATAAAACATCAGTAAATCACCTTTTTTAATTTTATTATCTTTAGGTTTTCTGAAGTATGCTTTTTCTGTCTTTAATAACGCTGGTTTCTTATACATTAAATCTAAACTTTTTTGAGAATCAAAATTATCTCCTACTAATTCTTTTGCATATGCAGGACGTATAGGAATAATATGGATATTTCTACCCTTAGGTAAAATAATTGAAGGTGAAAACTTGGTTTCAAAATCAAAAAAATTATAATATTCTGAAGTATCTTCCAATAAAATTCCTGTATTTAATAATTTGCTATATTCTGATAATTTTTCTGGTAAATGCACTGACATCTTATCTTTAACTGTTTTGCAAAAATTTTTCCAATTATCAAAAGTTATAATATTTTCAACCATCAAATGGCTGTATTTTATTTGATTGTTTTGTTCTATTTTCTGAGAAAAACCTCTAATTCGTAAAACTTCATCTATATGTCCAATAACTCCTTGTGTCATTATGGCAATTGACTGTGCTTTATTGGACTTTGCTACTCTGAATACAACTTCTATAATATGGTCTAATAACTCTTCATTACATGATGTATCTGCAAAAATATACACAATCATGTTTTTATTATTCTTTATCGGTTTTGACCAAACCGCACAAACAGGGTAAAAATTATTTTCACCTTCTACTAATATGCCGTTGAATGTCGGAAGAGGAATGTCTTCTCTCGACATACTAAAATGTTGTAAAAAATTATTTAATGCCACTGAGTCATCAGAAATATTATTAAAAGCATATTTAGAATTATCATAATTTATTACTGCATTTATCCCTATATTGCAATCTTCATTTATTATAAATTCTTTAGGGGAAATAATTTCTACCCCATAAAGATTAAAAATCTCCTGAGATTTTTTCAATAAAGCAGCATCTCTGGTAACAAAACCAGAGCATTTATTCAATAAACAATAACTCAAGTGTTTTAAATCTGAAATTTTGTGGGTACTCGATTTGCTAGAATGGTCTATAGTTCCAAATATTTTTTGTTTTAATTCATTATATTCTTTTGTTTTTTCAATTTCGCCATACGATGGTAGCATCGGAATGTTTTTTATGAGTTCAGCAAGCGGGTCTGGTGTTTTAGTGTTTCTATCTATTTCCTGCTTGGCTTCAGGAGTAATAGCTAATTTAAAATCTCCATTAAGACTACATGTAATAATTTCTGCTACTTCTTTGTGATTCTCTCTTTTTTCTATTAAATCCAATAAAATATTAATATCCAAAACATATTTGTGATGCGCATTAATAGGTTGCTCATATGAAAAGTCATTTTTATTGTGTCGCTTGAGGCTAAATAATGTCGGGGTATTCAAATACGCTATTCTGACATTAATTTTTCTTTTGGTTGTTTGTCCTCCATCCTTCTGCATTATAGCTTCAAATCCTACACTATTATAAAATCTATTAGCTTCCCGTAAGTCATCAGCTACTTTTGCAATCAATTCTGTTACTTGTTGTTCTTCTCCATATAATTTAAGTTCTTCAATCAATTGTTTTGCATAACCTTTTTTTCTATATTCTGGTAAGATGTAGGTTTGTTCCACAGTAATTTTAGACTTACTTATTGCATGACTAAACAATATGTGGCCGATATATTGTTTAGTATCATCAACTAAAACCCACAAACAGTCTTTCATACTTAATTGAATATACACACATTTTGGTAGAAATCCAAAATTTATATTATTCTTATCAGCCTCTTGAGCCACACTATCTATGTAAGGAAGCACTCTGTTATGCGTTTTTAATATTTCCATCTATTCCTCTGTTTGTTATTTTGTATCTGATATTACATCTTTATTACAAAAAAACAAAATAAAGAAACAATCATGCACAGTTTTCGTATAATACGCTATTTCTCCGCCGGTTCAATCACTGTCACTCCTTTGCCCTTGGCTGCTTTGCAGAAAGCATAGACTTTGGCGTATTTGTTGATAAAAACTTTCCCTCCAACAGATCACTCTGCCGGAGAGGGTGTAAAAAATTAAATGGGATACAAAGTGTATCATGTATATTTATATCCCATTTAAGCGTTTTTTACTCTATATAACCCTTAATATCCGAATATTTCTTTATGAACGGCGGAAGAAACTTTTGCAATTGTTTCGTTATCCATTCCCATTTGATTTAACAAATGCATCAAAACTTTGCATGTATGCATATAATCATTCGCTTGATTTTTCAGCTGGTCTATTTCTATTTTCATCAGTTCAATTTCTTGCTCGGCATCATTATATTCGGTTTTATAATGAGCTACTTCCTTCTTCAAATACGCTTTGTCATAATTGCTTAAATCTCCGACAACGGTAGCATATTTCTTACCGGTATAGGCAAGAAAACGCTTTTTTCCTTCCATTGTTTTTGTTAAATACCCCAGACGCACGAGTTTATTGACCATGTTTTTGGCTGAAGTTTTCTGAATTCCGATGCAATCTGCGATATATTCGTTGTTGCCGAAAAATCGGTGTTGTGAATTGCTTCTGAATTTGATTAAATCTAAAATCTGGCGTTCTGCTACGCTAATCTCACTTGTTTTAGTCATCTTTGTATCTCCATAAAATTTTTTACAAAGATATTTATTTTGAAATTTGAGCGATTTTTGATTTGAACAAATTTAGTGAAATTAAATAATGCCGGAATTTTAATTCCGAAATCAACCGGTGCCGAAAAATGCAAGATTGAAATCAAATAATTTCTTTGGCGAACCGGATAATGCCGTATGCGAAATCAGATAATATCGGTTTTGGAATCAAATGATGTCGGAGGTATTTTACAAAACCCTGACAGAATAAGGGTTACAAAGGTGTTTTTTCTTCCTAAAATATAATATAAAATATAACTTAAAAAGAGTTATTATATAATACTTATTTATTGAAATAATAACCCGGTTTTTAATTGCAAATTAAAATAGAACCGGAGTGTAAATAGATATCCCAGAAAATTCGGAGTTAATTATGCAAAACGGCAATAAGTTGTGGAAAAAATACTTTAAGGCTACTATGGTAATTGTAAAATTT
>OMPX01000200.1 GCA_900313115.1 uncultured bacterium | reverse complement strand
GATATAAATGCTAAGACAGAAATTATTCAAAAAGAAGACAGAACTTTGGAATTACGTCTAAAACAATTAGATACTGAACAAAATGCTCTTCAAACCGAAATGGAAGCAGTTAAGAAAGTTATTTCAAAGAACGTCGAAACCACATTCAAAACCTTCGCAGGAGGTTAAGGTTAGGGGTAAATATGTTATTAAATGTATTTACCTATGCTTAAGATTGATTAAGTTAAGAGAGATATTAAAAAGAAATCCATTTATTGATACACGTACACACCTTTTACCCTGTTGCGCTTAATTAGCGTGCAGGGTTTTATTTTGTTTGTAATAAAAAAACAAAAAACTTTGTACGAGTGCGATTTTGTTACCTGCTGAAACTCAACAGGTGGGTGAACGCCTTGGTGAATCCGTTTCCTGCTGGCAATTATTTTAGTAATTGGCAGGTATACTTCAATGCACCGCTGAGTCAATTCTCCCGTTTATTAAAAATGTAGGAACAAAATTAACACCCGTACAAAGTATTAGCATTATGACATATTTTTTACTTTTTGACAAGTAGCCAATATGTTTATGGTTAAATATCTTTACCCCTTAAATAGGGCAAGTTTTAATTTAGTTTTTGCAAAGAGTGCGTGCGGTTTATTTTTTGGCATCAATATCATCTCGCCTTCGTCTAAATCATAATTTTTTCCGGCAATCATAACCTCTGCTCTGCCTTCTAAAATATGAATAGTAGCATTAACTTCTGCTGTGCAAGGTAAAATTGATTGTCCTCTGTCGAAAGCATACCCGACTATTGATGTGTTTTTGTTTTTAGATATAATGTGTGTGACGATTGATTCTTTTTTATAATCAAGCGAATTTTTTAAATTTATAATTTTATTTTCGGTTGTGGTTGACATAATACTAACCTCCATAGTTGGATTGTTCATATAGTGGCAGAAATTACTTGTTTGGATTTAGGTTTGGACACTTTGTAAAATCTGCAATGGTTTTTGTAGTCATATATTTTATAAATTCTTGTTCCATATTTGTGACAAAATCAGACATAATACATTCTATACAATTACCATTTTTTGCACTAAAAAGACATTTATGAAATTCAAATTTACCTTCAAATATTTCATATACTTCCATTAAAGTCATATTTTTATATTTATATTTAATGGTAAATCCGCCTTTCGGACCTTTTTCCGATATTAAAATGCCTTCCTTTACGAACCGTTGTAATACTTTTGACAAGTGGTTGTCAGATACATCGAACTTGGTTGATATTTCTTTTACTGTAGCAGGCGCATTCTTATTATTTATATAAACAATTGAATGTAGTGCTATTGCTGTTCCTTCAGAAAGTTTTAGCATCCGTTCCCCTTATCAGTGTATTGGTACTATAATACTATTTTATAATTCTGTCAATCCTTTGTGTAACATTTTCGTTATATAGCTACATAAATATTAATATTTAATCCCTTGATACGAGTCTCGCCTGATAAATTCTCTATCAATTTTATTAAGAGCATCTAATTTCTTTCCAATCCATCTCGGGGCAATGAGTTCACGTTTCAGACCATTTCCTGCAAGTCTGTGAATGGTTGTTTGAGGCGGTAAATATTCAAGAAAGTCGCAGACTGTGTTTATGTATTCTTCTTCGGACATAAAATCTATGTCGCCATTATTATATAAATCGGCAAGTTTAGTTCCCTCAAGAGCACATAACATGTGTATTTTGACACCGTCAACTTTTAATTGGGCAAGTCTTTGAGCTGTCTGCATCATTTCTTCATGAGTTTCCCATAATCCTAAAATAACGTGAACACATACATTTATTCCATATTCTTTTGTCTTTTCGTACATTCTGACAAAAGTTTCGTAATCGTGTCCTCTGTTTATTTTTTTTAAGGTTTTATCATGTGATGATTGAAGTCCGTATTCAAGCCAAGTATAGTAATCGTTTTTATATGACGATATCAGTTTTAATTTATCATCATCAACGCAATCAGGTCTTGTTCCTATTGAAATTCCTACAATATCCTTGTGATTGAGTGAAGCATCATATATTTTTTTTAGTTCGTTTACAGGTTTATACGTATTTGAATAGGCTTGAAAATAAGCCATGAATTTTTCTGCTTTAAATCGTTTAGAGAGAGTTTCTGCCCCAATTTTAACCTGTTCTTCCACGGGAAGAATGTTTGAATGAGCTTGAGAAAAGCTTCCGCTCTCATCGCAAAATATGCAGCCGCCTTTAGAAATTGTTCCGTCACGATTTGGACAGGAAAAACCTGCATCAATTGTTATTTTATAAACTTTAGCGCCAAACTTATTTTTAAGAAAGGCGCTAAATTGATTATATCTTTTGTCTGTTCCGTTAAAGTTCATAAGGACTAATTATTGTTTCCTTCGTCTTCATCTTTAATAGGATACACATAATGTTCACCACAATTAGGACATACAACTTCTTGTTGTCTTCCGTCTTCAGTTTGTGCAACTTCAAACAAAGTTCTGCAGCCTGATTGTGTACATCTTATTGCCCATGTAGGTCTAACTAATCTTGCCATAATTTTCTCCTTATTTAATATAACATTATCATATCATCGTTTGTCTGTATTGTAAATAAAATTGTACCCATAAAAGTGGACAAAAATCTCGCTTGATATGATTTAATAAAAAGAAAGGGTACAGAAATGAGATTTATAGCAAGTAGGATGCGTTGTTATATATTTCCCCCTGACGCACCAAAATAATATTGGTTCGGTTAAAACCAAACCCTACTAAGTGAAAAGACCACATGCCCAAATTTTTTACAACAAAAAAGACTCCCGACATAATCGGAAGCCTTTAAAAAATATTTACCCCTTGGGCAGAGGTAAGGCCTCTGTTCACGTTACCCAAAATGATTAAGTATCATTTTGGGACAAGAACCACGAAACAATACAAATTAAAGAATAAGTGAATAGAGGGAAGAACCGTAAAAATCATTGATTTTCACTTGGTGAGAAGACTCCCTGCCCAATTTTTTTACAACAAAAAAGACCTTCGATTAAATCGAAAGTCTTTAAAAAATATTTACCCCTTGGG
>OMPX01000202.1 GCA_900313115.1 uncultured bacterium | reverse complement strand
GCTTTCTTCAGCTAATGTCAATGTACCGCGGTTTGTTATATTTGAATTAAATTTATTACCGACAGATGCAACATTCATAGTTTTTACGTTTGTGATTGAATTATAATCATCGTTTTCGTCACTATGATTAACAACGACATTAGACAACTCTAATGTTCCTGCGTTATATATTGCATCACCTTCATTACCTGTCAAAATAACATTATCTAATTTAGCAGAGGCATTAGCCCCGCCAATATATAAAACAGATGCATTTACGGCACCACGTGCTGAAGTTCCGTCTCCTAATTTTGCATTTTGTATAGTTACGTTTGAAAGATTAACTTTTGTACCGTTATCAACAACCTGAAACATTGTAAATCTGTCAGGAGTATCCAAACCATCATTTTTAGCTTCAATAATGCTTTTAGAAGCATCATTACTGTAACCGACAACATTCATTGTTCCTACAGTCTTACCTGAATTATCCAATAATGTATATGTTCCTGCTTGAGAAAATTCAAATGTTTTCTCAGTTATGGATGCATCCATATTTTTGCTTGTATTCAAGGCTCTAATGATATCATCTCTCACAACTTCTATTTTCACGGCATTCATATATGTTGCACCGTTAACTGCCGCTTCTGTTATAGATTTTGTACCCACAAAAGTTGTTTCATTAGCCTTAACTTTTCCTTCGCCGTCAGATATATAATTATAGAAGGAGTATTCAGGTTTATTTTCAATTTGCAGATTATATGATTCAGAACCACTGCCGCCAATAATTTGAATAGTTCTGCTGGATTCAATATTTTCATTAGGCCCAGAGACAATGTTAAAATTAACTTTTACATTATATACATCATCTGCAGTATTATTAACAAACAATTTGTCAGATTGCTTGTCAGCATCAGTTTCAGCCAAATTCAAATCCATTTTGAAAGTAACATTATTGCCAATAGTCAATTTGTCAAATCTGTAATTATCATAACTTGGCTCATCATCAGTTGCCATATTGACATTTGCATTCACAAAGTTGAATACTGTTCCGCCTGTATATACATAATCTGACGAACCTTCAGATCTTACAAATCTTACATTGGTAATTTTTGCATTTTCGCCTTCTCTACCAAAGGTCAATTTATTAGAATTTGCAGAACCTGCTCTGCTCAGAATTTCATAATAGTTTGTCGGTCTTGCTGAATCAGATGCAGCAAATGTCACATCAGCACCTGTACCCGTAAAGGTCAACACATTTGTATCAATTCTACCACCTGTTGATAACACTGATACCTTAGCATTATTACCAACACTCATTTTGCTAACATCAGAATATGTAATTGTATTATCTTGATTGACGGTATTAATATTTCCACTATGTTCTATTTCGACCTTACCGCCATTAATAACTTTTGATGAACCGGCAGAGAAGAATGTACCGTCAGCAGTAACTTTTAATGATGAGTCTGCCCCTGTTTGAATATACTTACCGTTATAATTAGATTGTTTTTGTTCAATTGTAATTGCAATACCTTCGTTTTCGAAAGTTGATTTATTTGGTGAAGCATCAACACTTGTCAACATATCCTCAGCAGACATAGTTAGAATGTTTTCGGCATCCGGATCTGTATCCTTTTGAAGTTTGAAATATGTATTATTCAATACAATATTGCCACCCCAAACATCATCACTAGGATTAAACACAAAACTGCTTGCTTTCGTAGCATTGTGATCTTTAATATAAAGAGTCGAACCTTCATCCAAATTTACTTTCACATCATCATATATATTATCGGAAGCTGTAACATAGAATGTAGAATCATTTAATATATTGATAGTACCTTCTTCTGCCAATATACCGTCTCTAAGATTATCACCTTCAATATTATTATTTGATACACCGTTATAATTCAAAACATTTGTAAGTCCTTCTGCAGGAGTAAGCATTTTAATAGTACCGGTCCATATATCTTTATCATTAATATTTACACTGCCGCCTTGCAGAACAAGTTCAGCACCGCCACCAATATCAAACACTTGATCATTTATTACGGCACCGTCATTTAAATATAATCTGCCGTTAGATAATAATTGCAATTTACGTAAGCTTGTATCACCTGCCGTACCTTTAGAGATAGAATTACCATCGATATATGCTGAACCATCAATCAAGATAGTACCTGCATTGACAACTCCATTTTTAAAATGAGAAGTTCCAACCAGCTTCATCAAACCGTTTACGTTGTTAGAAACCAATGTATTAAACTCATTAGTACCGCTTAGCAACATACCTCTTACAAAAGTGCCATCGTCGCCGACAGGAGATGTTGCAGTATTAACAATTTGGTTAAACACACCTGTTTCACCTTCAGGAGCAGCTTTTACTATCACGTCATTCAGTTCGACATAACCTTTTGTATTATTAATAGCATATCCTTGGTTATTTTCGAATATAACATTATCAAAACTTACTTTTGCATTAGCATTATCAACATATGCAACAGATGTACTATTATCACTGTATTTAGCAATATTTTTAATTGTCAAATTTTGGAAATTAATAGTTGTATCAACCGAGCCGCCCAACTTATACATAGCATAATTGCCAATTGTAGGGTCATTGCCTTCACCGTTATCAATTGTATATTGACCGTTGATTGTATCATTTGTTCCTGAGTTACCGATAATATTCAACGTACCTTTTGCAGGGTATAACTTTTCATTTTGCAAATACAAATCAGAAACCAAAACATATTCTTCAGCAGAAGATGCATCGGCAAATCTAAAGTATCTGACATTGTCAGGATCATCCTCACTTGTAGGTTCACCTGTATCCGGGTCTAATTTTTTCTTTTGGAAAACGCTTAATTTATATAACGTATCATACTTTTGTTCCGTAATTGTAATTGCATGAGGATTAACTGAATCAACTTGTGCAATCTTATCACCAACATAAGTGTTATTACTAGCCACACCACTGTCGTCAATTGTATAACTCCAGGTCTTTTTATCCATTATCAATTTTAAGTCAGAAGGCATAACTTCATAATTTAATATTTTATATACACCTGCTTTTACGGCAGAATCATTTTTAGACCAAGCTACATCTAAAGTAACTTTACTGTTATTTGAATCCGGTTCAACAACAAATGTATCATAGCTTGGATCAGCAGGAATGCCGCCTGCGCCCATATTAAATATAAAATCTATCGCATATTTTGAATTTTCATCTGATTTTAGTGTTCCTAAATATTTTTCCTCTGCAGTACCATTTACAAAATTCAAATTAGAATTAGAAACACTCAATACAGTCATAACAGATGGGTCATTATTCAAATTCAGAACTGAAGATGCGTTTGATAAATTAACTTTTTCAAGTAATAAAACACCACTATTCAGAGTAATATTGGAACGGCTAGCCAGAGCAGAATTTAAAATATCTTTTTGTTCATTTCCGCTATTATTTCCAAGAGTAACAATAGCATCATTCACAGCAATATTTGCATTTTTGACGGTATCACGCAAATATACTTTATTACCAACATAACTTGCACCACTAATTGACGGTAAAGCATCACCTTTAATTGTCAAATCATATCTGTTATTGCCTTCAATAGTGCCGCCAAAAGAAATGGTACCTTCAGAAGAAAGATCTAAATTCAACTTAGCACCATTTTCGAGATAAATATCATTTGCACGTGTGTTTTTGCCTGATTGAACGTAATTATTCGCGAATTCTGCTGTATTATCCCCTTCAGCTTTAACAGTAATATCTTTATTAGTATAAATAGCACCACCGAGAGCAGAGCCTTCAAGAGTATTTGCAGTTAAAGCTGTATTTCCTTTAAACGAGCCCATAATTACAACAGGATCAGATGTTGTAATATTATTTAAATATAGTGCACCGCCTCTTGCAGAACCTGTTTCAGAAGTCGTTGTTGCAGAGTTGTTTTCAAAATTTGCGTGTATGGAAGTTACCGTCGAATCAGAAATATAAACCGCACCGCCATAAGCATTTCCATAAGAAGTTGTAAGTGTATTTTCCTTAACAGACTCAGCAAAAACATCACCAAGGTTGCTGCTCAAAATATTCATTGCCGCACCATAGGCAGATGAATCTGATTGAACTGTGTTTGTGGCGAAACTCGTATTATTAAACGAAATATTTGAATATAACGCTTTTAATCCGCCGCCATAGTTTTTACTAAAACTTACACCGGTACCGAATTCAAGATTTAACAAATTGGATGAATTTTTACCTGCAACATCCACTGCATAAGAAGACGCATTCGCTAATGATATCAGCGAATCCTGAAACTTTAAAATTCCTGATCTTGCGGTAATATTAGAATTTGTTAAAGACTTCTGAAATGTAACCTCAACATCTTGAGAATCATCAATATTGATATTAGCACCTGTTATTGCAGGTAAAGATATACCTCCAAGGCCGCTACCTTTCAAATCAATAGTATACTGAGGAGATGCACCTACAGGGTATGTACCGACAACATCTGCAATTATTGAGTCGTCAGGTGTGAAAGAAATTAAATTACCTCCCGCTGCGTTCAAGGTGATTTTAGGATTTTGACTTAATGCTGAATTATTGCATAAAACTGCTATAGCATTTTTTGTTGGGGAAGAACCTCTTTGATAATAATTCCCTTCAAACATCACAGAGTTACCAACAGCCGATAGCTCTAATTTGCCCTTAGCTAAATATATAGCACCGCCAATAACAGAATTTGATGTACCTGAAACATAGTTATTTTTGAAAGTTACATCCTCAAATTTTACGGTACCGGTAGTATCAATATAAAAAGCACCGCCCTTTTTATCGGAAGAATTTCCTGCTGACACAGATACAGCATAGTTCCCTTCAAAAGTAGTGTTTTTGACATCTAAATTACCGCTGCCAACATAGAACGCACCACCATTAACTGCATTATCTGATTTAGTACCGGATTCTTTAACAATAACATTTTCTAAGGTCAATGTACTTCTATTATCACTTTGATGCATATTAGCGACTGCACCTTTAGTAGCTGAACCTGCATTTTTTAAAGTAACCTTCTGAATTTTCAAATTAATTGCACCGTTAGCCGAACCATCTGCTCTGGTATCATCAAACTCAAATAAAGAATGTTCGCCTGCTGATATAATATTCCCCTCAGGGCCTTTTGCAGTACCATCATATGAGATTGTTAAATTGCCATCAGTTGTTTTTCCGAGGTTTTCAGTCACTTCATAGGTTTCTTCAGGATATTTATCATCAAATTTGAATGTTTTATCCACATCAGCATGAGTTCTGTTCCAAACTCCTAACAAGTTCGCTGAAGAAGTAAATTTATATTTCAATATATAATTTATAATATTCCCAACCGTATTTGTTTCAATATGAGGTCTACCCTCCTCGGTATCTTCAAAGGCTATATTAACCTGATCCCAAGTTACATTAGCAGTTTCTGCAGGAGCAATCTTTTTACTAAATACATCACTTGCCAAAACAAGAGAAATAGTATTTACGGGAGCAGACAAAAGCAACACTTCTTTAGTTGAACTGTCAGGAACAATATTGCTGAAAATAATATCATCAATCAATAATATCCCGCCGGAGGTAGATGTATTTGTCGACATATCATATATGCCCGAACCGCTTTTAATACTTAATTGATCAGCTTTTCCTTCGCCAATATTCAAATCAATTCTATAACTTATTTTTCCCTCAGGAACAGCTGAATCAATATATAAATAGTTAAATGAATATCCGCCTTGAGAATTTGAATCTTGAACATTCAAAACAGTATCTTTTCCCAAAATATAATTAGGTCCGCCATAGATTGCAGGATTAGCAGATGTTCCAACAGATTTTAGCGCTATTTCAGAACTTTTAAATATCAAATTATTAGATGGTCTTGAATCATTGCCGAATATTGAATACAAATCATACTTTGCAATTTCGCCGGGCGTACTATTTTCAAATTTAATATTTGAATTATTAGCCTTGCTTAAATCAATAGTTTTCGTGCCTGCTTCATTTGTACCTATGACACCGCCTGCCGATTTGATATTTACAGTAGCATAATTACCTATTTGTAAATTGTTAAAGTCATCAGAAAGAGTACCACTATCTGTAATGTTGACAGTAGCCGCAATAGAAGGATCAGTAACATCGTGGTTTATTTGCTTTACACCACTAAATAAATTAGCCGAAGAAGATGATAAAGTACCGCCTTTTTGCCTGTATAT
Organism: uncultured bacterium; assembly: GCA_900313115.1. Lineage (GTDB taxonomy): Bacteria > Cyanobacteriota > Vampirovibrionia > Gastranaerophilales > Gastranaerophilaceae > UBA2883. The sequence goes on along the minus strand of OMPX01000202.1, from coordinate 4,042 downwards.
AGCTTTATATCCCCTATTTGTATCCGTAATATTAATATTTGCGCCATCATTTAAGAATATAGATTGAGCATCATCGGAAACAAGCATATCCTTAGCTAATGAAAGAGTACCGTATGTTTTATCTAAAGTTATATATGACTCATTTGAAAGCACGATTTTACCTGACCAGCTATCGCCGCTATCAAGAGTTAACAAACTTGATGCACTATATTTATTAATGTCTAATTCAGCACCGTTAGCAATATTCCAATTAAATTTACCACCGCTTGATTCTTGAACAGCACCCGTAAAAGTAAACTTACCTTTTTGAATATCAATTGTTGATGTTGAATTGATTGCCCGTAAAGTACCTGTAAAATTGATATTAGAATTTGCTCCGGTATTAGACAACGTAGAATTATCAAAAGATAAATTCCCTGCAATATTCAAAGTTCCGGCATTTTCAATTGTTGAAAGATTTTCAATTGTATTTGATGATACACCGGTAAAGTCAATTGTACCGTTTTCATTGTTAATTATTCTTGAATTAGATATTTTTTTTGAACTATTTTCAAATGTTAATTTTGCAGCTTCGGTATCAGCATTTCTAATTATTGCATTCGTAATTTGAGTATTATTAAATGTTATATCACCTTGGACATTATTAATACTATCAGTTGTTCTATTACCCAAAATAGTGCTGTCGATAAATTTTGCATTTGCACCTTGGCCTTTATTTGTGAACAAACCGGTTGTATCTATTGTTGAATTTCTAAAATCAAAATTTGCCAGATTCAATACATCAGACTTTACAATTGAACCATCAGTAAATGTCATAGTACCATGATTATATATTGAATTTGGTTTTTCACTGTTACCGGCACCAACAGTTACCTTATTCAAATTAGCAACACCACCGAACACCGCAATTGCATTACCGGAGTTTGATTCCAATATGACATTTGACAAATTCAATGTACCGTTGTTTAAATTGAATACAGAACCTGCATTAGGTATTTGTTCATCAGTATTACCAATCCACTTATCAGCCTTCTTTGCGGCATTTCTAAAGGTTACATCTTGAGCAGTTATTGTATATGTATCCATATATGCAATATAGAACATTGAATGTCCGTTAGCATCAATCACGGCACCCGTTTTTGGCTGCAATGTGTCCGAACCTTCTACAACTTGAGTATTAATATTCAAATTATTAACAGTTTTTCCCTCTTCTGTATATTCACTCAAATCTGCTGTAACTGTGTAAGTTTCATTATCACGATCAAAAACAAAATAATAAGTCGTAAAAGCTTCAGCAGGTTTAGTTGTATTGATTGCAGCTAATAAATCTTTTTTTGAAGTTTCATCAACACTAAGTTGCACACCAACATCTCTGCCGTTTTCAGAATACAAACTAAACTTACCTGAACCGACTTCGGTAACATTTGCATGAACAATTTGCGGAATTTTCACATCAACTGATTTAGCTTTTATATCATCACTTAATACCAGATTAACACTATTATTCGCTGCATTTTTTAATACAATATATTTTTTTAATTCTCCATCATAGGTAGCAGTTTCACCCATAACATTTATATCAGAAATTGTTAAAACACCGGATGAATCTGCCAAAAACTCAAATGTATCAACTCCTCCTGTAGCTATACGATTTGAATCAACCTCTGCATTTGGATTTAAATCAATCGCCGCAAAAACATTATTACTTAACTCAACATACTTAAATTTATAAGCACGATAATTAGCGTTATCTTCAGCAATCAATATGTTTGACAATATATATTTTTGGTTATTTTGAGAATAATCAGTATTTTGGCTTGACAATGATAATTTTGCATTAGACACTTTTAATGTATTACCTGCTCCTATGTCAAAATTATTTAATACATACTTGGAATCTCTTGTTTGAGCCAACGAATCAAAGTCAAGAGTAACACCTGTAGCACCACTATTAATAATATATCCGTCAGACGATGGCGCAAGAATTGAATTATTTACACCCGGGTCTGATACAATATATCTTAAAGTTGTACCGCTTGCCAATTTTATATTGCCGCTGACTTCTCTTAATGACGGAGTATTTATCACAACAGAACCGCTATTAATATTTTTAACACCGCCAAAGATTTTTGCATCGCCGCTTACGGTTAAAGAACCGCCTGCATTTTGATTATATGTACCATTATAACCTGAGCTGTCGCCGGTCAATGTCAAATTTTTAGTATTTGTAAAAGTTGATGATGTACTACCGCCTGTTAAAGCACCTAATACAGAACCATCCATAACATCAGAAGAAAGGGCTAACGGGTTATTACTTGCCAAAGATAAAGTTCCCAACCAAGAACCAATACGATTGCTTCCGATATTACCTGCGGCATTTGTCAAAGAAAGAATCGCATATTGAGCTATTTCAATAGTACCGCTACCTAATATAGCAGAGTCAACTGTTGTTGTATAAGTAGTTGCTCCCGGCAAAATTTTAATTGTACCGCCGTTATTGTATATATTATCATGTTCATAGAACCTTGATGTCTGCAAAGTCAAAGTTGCACCATTGTCATTATATATAGCATTTGTATTAGGGTGTGAACCATTCGTATAATTGTTTTTAAAAGTTGAACTTGAAACAGTTAAAGTACCATCATTATGAATAACGGTAGCCAGTATTGAGCCACTAACAGCTTGGGAATAATTATTCTCAAACGTAGAGCCCTTTATGGTCATATTACCTGAATTAGTAATCAGAACTCCGCCTTCACTATCACTATCTGAATTATTGCCAACAACATTCAAACTATCTAGCTCTACACTTCCTCCACTATTATTAATAAATGCCCCCGGATTATTCATTTTCACACCGGTAACTTTAAGCTTAGTCAATTTTAAAGACGAACCGGAATTTAATCTAAATAAATTATTCCCATTTGCTTTGAGCTCTGACGAACGATCAGCACCGGTAATTGTATATTCATTTGCACCCAATGTTTTTGGACCGGATGTTACAATATAATATTCTTTAGATGCCAATGTCATACCGGTCAACATTTGGTCCAGTAAATCATCAATAATTTGATAGAAATAATAAATATTGTCGTTAGTATAATAAAATTGAGAATCAGGATCTTCATGAGTAGTTGACGAAGAGCTAGTTTGTTGAATAATATTCTTGATAGAGCTTGCACCTTCATAAATACTACCGGCAGGGCTTGCAATATAAAATTGTGTTGGAGGAACAATATTATCATATATATAAGGAAGAGCCACAGGATCAATTACTTTTCGGATTTCCAATGTATTAGCAACGGCAGCAGGAGTCATAGCACAAAAACTCATGCCAAAAACGAAAAGTGCTAATACTATGTAATTTAATAAGGTTCTTCCGATGCTATCTTTCATACCATTTCGCATAAATCAACAAACCCTATGAGCACAGAAATACAGCGTCCTGTATTTGTATGCCGACAACATAAGATAAATTAAATTTTGTCCTCAAACTCTATATTGTACTATACTCTATAATAATATTATATTGTATTGTCAACAATATTTCAACCCTGATTAAAAGCATGCCCCGCTTATTTTTCAGAAATATGCTCCACTACTAAACATGCTTGCTAAAACATTATTTTACGAAAAATTATTTTCTATTAAGTTTTGTAACATCTCGATGTAAAAATAAAAACCAACTACAAAAAAAAGAGTAAGCTAGCCACTCCTCAAGTCCAGATAACGTAAACGTTTTTGCAATCTTGAATTAACACTCAGATGTAACTAACTTACATTTTTATATTAATATTTTTAATATGCTTTTTTATCACTCTAAAGAATTATTTTTACAGATAAGTATAATAACAAAGAATTATTTATGAAAAATTTATGCCCTTATAAACAGCCTCACTCACAGAGAGGTTATATTTATTTTCCCCTCTTTGAGGAAGAGGGTAAAAACCGTTGCGATATAGTGATTACGGTTTTGGGTGTTGGGTGTTATAAAATTGAAAATACGAAATTATTATAATCGGTGCGTCAAACGACGCACCCT
>OMPX01000203.1 GCA_900313115.1 uncultured bacterium | reverse complement strand
GAGTCTGTTCGCATAATTTTTCCTTTATAATTTTATTCTACATCAAACATAAATATATTGTGCATTCCGGAATGCTATTTTTTATAAAAATTCTTTTTGGGTTTTATGTATGGTTTTTGAGGTTTTCCGATTTTTAGCGGAACAAAAGGTTTTTCTTTATTCGGTTTTTCGATTATCATCTCGACAATCTCAGGTAAGTTCAGCCTTTCAAATTCAAGTTTTAATGTGTATAATTCCATTCTGTCGTTAAATTCAGTAATTATATTATTTAATACAGCTCTTACGGGAAATTTTGGTTCAGCTTCTTGGTTGTAAATGAGTACAATTTTTTTATCATTTTTATTAACAGGGATTTCATGTAAAAACATGTCATACGGTTCAGGTTCAAGAATTTTAGTTATTCTTTCTCCACACTTGTCTACAAATTGTTTTCCAATATTGGACATTTTTTCGGGTAAAATCAGTTTACCATTAAAATTAGTTGAATTTGTGTGTTGGTGTTGATTGTTATTGATTGGTTGTATTTTCATATACGTACCTTTAATTAGTAACCGTTTGGTATAAATTCTCTGTTTCTGAAGTCTGCACCTATACTTTTTGCAATATTTTCACATTTTAAAAGATCTACATCATAATCTTCAAATTTAGATACAACTGACATTGTTGTTTTAAAGCCAAGTGTTACTGATTCTTTAGCGAAGTTTAACATTTCCTCATAAGCATCATTTATTCTCGGTTGAGAAAGGATATTATACAACTCTTTTGATTGAGCATTCAAACTTACTGAAAACTCATCAACTAAGCCCTTTAATTCAGGTAAAATATCTTTTTTATTGACAATGTTTCCATGTCCGTTTGTATTAACTTTAATCTTTACATCAGGATAATTTGTTTTTATATATTGCGCAACTTCTTTTAGGATATCAAATTTTAGTGTTGGTTCTCCATATCCACAGAACGTGATACCTTTTGAAAATTTATCTTTGTGTGGTTGTAATTGCTTGATAACATCATCAGCTGAAATCTTTTCAGATTTTAACCACATATCAGTTCCCTGAACATCATCTTTTTGTTGTCTCAGGCAGAACTTACAATCATTTGTGCACATATTTGTTAAATTGATATAAACTTTACCATCTAAAATATAAACTAAGTTGTTGTCTGACATATCCTACCTCAAACATATTGTGGCACATAAAGTTTAGAAATCAAGGTGAAATTATATATCTATATGTTTTTTATAATGTTCTTGCTTGATTTTGCTTAACAAAAGTTAACTTAAAAACAATGCATTTTGAACTTTGTTCGTTGTATAATTTTCGTATTAAGGAGATGTGTAAAATGTTATTAGAGTTTTTAAATTCTAAAATTCATAGAGCAACAGTTACTGACTCAAATCTTAATTATGTCGGTTCTATCACCATAGATGAAGATATTATTGATGCCGCTAAAATCAGAGAGTATCAAAAAGTTGATATCTTAGATATTAACAATGGCGAGCGCTTTCAAACTTATGTTATAAAAGGAAAACGCGGTTCAAAAATGTTTTGTGTAAATGGTGCTGCTGCAAGAAAAGTACAAACCGGTGATAAAATTATTATTTGTTCATACAGATACGTCACTGAAGATGAACTGGATGGTTATGAACCAACTGTTGTTCAAATAGATGATAATAATAATATTGCGGGGTAATACTTTGAAAAACGAGTTTTTTACAAAAAAAAATAAGAAGAAATTTTCCCTAAATATAAAAACAATGGGAGTAAATATTGATAAAAATGAATATTACACAATAAAAGACAGTTTTGAAAACTATCCTGAAAATTATTTTAGAAAATAAATTGCAAAATAATGCGAAAGGGATGCATTATGGAAAACGGAAAAAGAATATTAATCGTTGATGATGATGATGAAATCAGAGAGTTGTTGGAATTTGATATTGCTCAAAGCGGATATTTTGTTGACACTGCTTCTAACGGAAAGGACGGTCTAAATAAAGTTTTAAACAACAGTTATGATCTTGTAATTCTTGATGTTATGATGCCTAAAATGAACGGCTTTGATGTGTGTAAAAATATAAGGCAGGCAAAATTATCTATTCCTGTTTTGATGTTGACTGCCAAAGGTACGATTGATGATAAAACCGTTGGTTTTGATTGTGGTGCGGATGATTATTTGGTTAAACCTTTTGATGTTCAAGAAGTATTATTGAGAATAAGAGTATTATTAAGGCGAAATCAACCACAAGCTGAACCAAGTCTTTCTAATGAAATATTGTCGGCGGGTAATATTGAGATTTTTCCGGATACATTAGAATGTGTGATAGTTAATAAAAAAATAAAACTAACGCCAACAGAATTTGAAATATTATACTGCTTGATGCAGCACTTCAATAATGCTGTTACTCTGGCAACATTGCTAGACGAAGTATGGGGATACGATAGCGATGAAGATGTCAGAATGTTACGAGTTCACGTTGGCGGACTACGTAATAAAATTGAGCCTGACTCTAAAAAACCTCAATATTTGCATACTGTCACAAATGTTGGTTATAAATTAACACCGTTTGGAGAGTAAGATGAAAGTTGTCAAAAACATCAAACGGTTAAAAATAGTTGAGCAAATTATTCTTGTAAGTTTATTTGCCGTCCTTGTTACAATGACTGTGTGTGGGTTTATTATTAATAATATTAACCAGCAATCTGTCAGAGCTCAACTGATTAATATTGGTGTTATTGTAGCGAATTCCGTATCCGATAGTATTGATGTGTTTCAAAATTCTATTGAATATGAACTGCTCCAAATATCTCAAACTTTAGAATTTTTCCCAACAATGGAAGGGAAAAAACATTATTTAAAAAGGGTTGTGAAAACTTCAAAACTATATAAAGATATTAAAATTATAAATTCGGAAGCTGCTTATTCAAAATATAGGTTAAGTGCAAGTGAACATAATAATGCGACTTTTGGAATAAAAATGAAAACAGGTCAATATTTAACTGCAGTATTTGATGTTGAAGCTTTAAAATCAGGTATGTTCCAATTCATAGGAGCAGATAAACGTCAAATATATATATTAAATCCTGAAAATAAGCTTATAACATCGTATAATTTTAATAAAAATGTATTCAATAAGTGTATTAGTCAATTACCCAAAAATCTTGTTCAAAATCACGCAACTGTATACGGTGGCAGAAAAAATCAACCGTTTGTATATTTAAAGAAAACTAATCCAAATATACTTATAGTTGTATCAACTCCAAGAGAAATCACTAAAAACACTATTGAACACAGCCGTTTAAATATTATATTAGCCTTGTTGGTATCTTCGATTACCGTATTATTGATTGTTGGTTTGTATATATCGTATTTATACATAAATGTACGCCAGTTGTTTAAAGCAATAATAGCTTTATCTAAAGGGAATTATAAGCGTAGAATAAGATTGCTTACACATATACTAACACCTTATGAAATTATATTTTTGGCTTATGAATTTAACAGGATGGCATCTCAAATTCATAAATCCTATAATAAGCTGCAAAAAACTAATAAAGAATTAAAAGAGTTAAATGAATTTCGCTCTAATATGATTGATACGGTTAGTCACGAGTTTCGGACTCCGCTAACAAGTATACAGGGATATACCTCAAGACTATTGAGGCAAGATATTCAAATTGATGAAGAAACTAAACAAAAATCATTAAAGGTTATCAGACGTCAAGCAGAACGTCTAAAGAGAATGGTAGAGGATTTACTTGTAATTCCTGATATTGAGCATGAAAGTCTAAACGTAAACATAGAACCAATCAGTATTCCTGAGATTGTTCAGGATTCAATGCTGTTAGTTAAAAATAGCAGCGGCAAATCTTTGGTTAACAATATAAAAGAAGATATTCCGTCAATCTTGGCTGACAGAGACAGATTTGAACAAGTTATGATTAATTTAATTGAAAACGCAATCAAATATGCTGATGATGAAACGGAAATTGTTGTTGAAAATATTGATTCCGTAGATGAAAATTATGTGACAATTGTCGTAAAAAATAAATGTCCTGTTATCCCTAAAGATAAACTAAAAACATTATTTGATAAATTTACAAGGCTTGATGATTCAACAACACGTACAACAAGAGGTACGGGGTTGGGTTTATATATTGTAAAAGGGCTTGTTGAAACAATGGGCGGGCATGTTCAGTTAAATTCAACCATGGATTGGGGATTTGAAGTTCATTTGTATATGCGAAAAGCAGGCTAAGGGGTAAATGTATAGGGGTAAATGTAAAGGGGTAAATTCCAGATAATGTTTGCTGTTGAAGAACAAGAAAAAATAATTAAGCGGGGAATAAAGGAGGCAAAGCAAACTTCTTCATTAGATGTTCCCGTCGGTTGTGCAATATTAAAAGACGGTGTTATTATAGGTGCTTCGCATAACCAAAAAGAAGAACTAAATGATGTGACATGTCACGCAGAAATTATTGCAATCAGAGATGTGCAAAAGAAATTGGGGACGTGGCGCTTAAACGGTTGTGAAATGTATGTCACACTTGAACCTTGTCCAATGTGCGCGTGGGCAATTATTTCTTCAGGTATTGATAAACTCTATTTTGGCTCATATAATACTCAATGCGGAGCTTTTGGTACAGTTATGGATTTAAGAAAAACAGCAAATTCTAAGCTGGAAGTTTATGGCGGGATAGAAGAAGAAAAATGTGATAGAATATTGAATACTTTCTTCGAAAAGCTAAGAAGTGAAGGATCTAAGGTTAAATGATTACAAAGACAGAGCTTGATAAATTAGCTAAAAAATACGAAACTGTTGATTTTATCAAAGATGACCCTGTTCAATTTCCACATCGTTTTAAGGACAAAAAAGATATTGAACTTGCAGGCTTTATAACTTCTTTATTTGCGTACGGAAGCAGAAAACAATTTATATCAAAATTAAACGACTTTTTTAAATATACGGGAAATGACCCGACAAATTTTATTAAAAACGGTGATTTTTCAATTATAAAATTACAAAATTTTAATTATCGTTTTTCTAAACCTGATGACATTGTTGAATGGTTAAGATTGTTATCAGAGCTTTATAATACATCGAATGGACTGAGTGAGTTGTTTGAATATGGTTATAATGTAGATAATACTTTAGATACTATGTACAGAGTTGTAGCAGATTATTTTTATTCAAGGGTAAATAGCAATTTGGGGCAGGGGTTTTATCACTTATTACCTGACCCTCGCAAGGGTGGGGCAATGAAACGTGTAAATATGTTTCTTCGATGGATGATTAGAAAATCAGACGTTGATTTAGGAATATGGAGCTTTATCCCAAAATCAGAGTTAAGAATACCATTAGATGTCCATGTTGCCAGATTATCAAGAGAAATGCTATTATTGACAAGAAAAAATAATGATATGAAATCAGTTGTTGAACTTACAAATAATTTGAAACAGTTCGACAAAGATGATCCAGTAAAATATGATTTTGCGATATTTGGCTTAGGAGTTAATTCTTGATAAAAATGAATGTTAAGAAATATTAAGACAATTAAAACAAAAAATGAACAAAAAAAAACGGGTTTCGTTATATGGGTGTAAGAGGTAAACAAAATGACAGAAAAATGTAACAAATTTGAAGCACTATTTACATTCTCAGATGAAGAAACATTGATGAGGCATATCGCTGAATGCGAAGATTGCAGAAAAGAATATGAGAAAATGAATAAAGTTTCTGAATTGATACAAGAGGTTAAACCTCATTACAAAAAAGATAGATTTAAGGCTGTCAAGGTTGCTTGCGTGATGTTTGCACTTCTCATTGGCGGAACAACATTAGAAATTGCAAATAGAAACTATAATATTGTTGATACGGTAAAATACGGACAACAATTCACGGCGGAAGATTTAGGTTTCCAAACTGATGAGTACGGATTCCTTATGGTAGAAGATGAATGAACTTTAAAGAAATAATAGAACATAACAAACAGAACGTAAGAAATATTATCAGGCTTATAACTAAAGAAACTAATGAAGATTTAGAACAAGAAGTCTTTGTTAGAGTATGGAAAAATCAAGATAAATATGTTGAGAAAGGTAGCTTCAAAACATGGATAAATACCATCGCAAAGAACTTATCGAAAGATTACTTGAAATCTGCGACAAGAAGAGTTCAGCAAAACTCAACAGCAGACGACGAAGTAATAAACTCAATAAAAGATTCTAAAGCAACACCTGAGCTCACGTTGCTTAGTAAAATAAGACAAAAAAGAATAATTCAGGCAATTGAAAGTTTGAGGCCAAAGTTCAAAGAAGTTATTATCCTGTCTGACATTGACGGATACACTTATGAAGAGATAGCTCAAAAATTAAATATCCCGATTGGTACTGTTAAATCAAGGATATATAACGCAAAAAAAGAACTTGCTAATCAACTTGAAGACTTGCTTTAGAAAGGATTAAAAATGAAAAAGATATTAACAGTATTATGCCTGCTTGCTTTATCAACAGGTATTGCAAATGCTTACCCGATGAACACCCCTATCCCACAAAAAACAATTGCTCCTCATCACAGAGTTGTGCCACAACCTCCAAAACAAATTGTTTGTCAACAACCTGTATTTATCCCTGCATATAACAGTTATGGCTACAATAGTCCAAGTGTAACCTTTAGTGTAGGAAATGTAGATGTGACTCTTGGATTATAATCAATCAACAAAAGAAAGGATGTAAGTATGAAAAAGGCATTAGCAATATTAGGTTTATTAGTTTGTACGACAGGTGTTGTATTCGCTGATGAGGTAGCAGATGTACAAGTTGCTCCTCAACAAGAAGTTGAAATTCAATCTCAACTTGATAAGCAAACATTTGATAGAGATAAAAATAAATTTAATCAAAATCCAAAATTTAATTCCGAATTAAAAAAAGGTGATTCAAATATAAAATATGATAAGTCTGTTAAGAATCAAAAATTTAATACAAAAAGACCTCAAATATACGATAAAAAATTTGATAAACAAGATATTAAGGCTCATAAACCATTTCTAAAAAAAGATAATTTTGATAAAAAAGTAGATTTATTCAAATATCAAAAACCAAATCATAAAATGGGGTACTATAAAGGATATCGCAATATCCACAGACACCACAGACCAAATCAAAATATGAGAATGCACAGATATGACAATCATCGAATGATAAATAGAAGAGTCTACAACAGACCAATTAAAAGAAAATAAAAAATAATATTATAAGTAAAACTACGAAAGGAACACAAGATGAAAAAAACATTATTATTAGCAGCATTATTAACAATAGGTGCAACAACAATGGCTTATGCGGGAGAATGCGGACCGCAAGGCTGCCCACCGTTCGGACCTCCGCCTGCAGGAATGAATAAACCTTGCTGTCATAAACATCATCCGCCAAAAGTTAATATTGAACAGAAACTTAAATTAACAGATGAACAAAAAGCTCAAGCAAAACAATTGCGTATGGAAGGCAGAGAGCAAATGGAACCAATCATGAATGCTATTCATACAAAATATGAACAAAAAGAGCTAATTAAAAGAAGTAAAGATTTAAAAACACAAGCAAAATTAGAACAAATCGAAAAAATAAATGCTCAAATTGATGCACTTCATAAACAGGCTCGTGACCTTAGACTAAAAAATGAACGTGATTTTGAAGCAATCTTAACTCAAAAACAAAAGAAAGAATTGGATAAGATTAAGGCTGAAGCACGTAAAAATATGGCTAAGAACAGAGCCAACAATAAAAAATCAGCCCCGAAGAAACAATAACATACTCTCTCTGAAAGGGCTTACCCTGCCCTATCGTACGTCCTTAACGATAGGCCGGGTTTTAAAAAATTATTTTCTAACATAATACATATGAAAGTGATGGAGTTGTTGAGAGCTATTCCATCAAATCAAAAGAGGCTGAATGAAGGTCAGCCTCTTTTTCTATTCTTCAATAATTTCATATAACGTTGATGCAAGCTGAACAGGAACATTCCCTGTCGGGATTTCTAAAACTTTTGCTGTTATTGTTTTATTCGCATATTCAATAGAAATAATATCCCCGATTTTCAGTTGCTTTGCAGGTTTAGCAATATTCCCGTTAACAAATACTCTGCCTAAATCAGAAATACTGTTTGCAACAGTTCTTCTCTTGACTAATCTGGAAACTTTCAGAAATTTATCTAATCTCATTTTGTGTCCTTATGATTTTATTAACAAGCTTGCGCCAATAACACCTGCAGTGTTACCCAATTGAGCGGGAACAACCTGAACAGTTGAGCCGGAAATAGGCATTGCGCGTTTTACAAGAGTTTCCTTTATCGGATTCATCAGAATATCGCCTGCTGCGGCAACACCGCCCCCAATTATAATTTTTTCAGGGTTTAAAAGGTTAACTACGCTTGCAAGCCCAATTCCGATATATTCTCCAACAACGGTAAAGATTCTTTTTGCAACAGGATCACCTTGTTTTGCTGCTTCAGAAACAATGTATGGAGTTATGTCAGGATTAGCAAGTTCTCTGTACTTAGTTGACTTCCCGCCTTTAATATATTCCTCAGCCATTGCAACAATGCTCGGACCGGATGCAAATGCTTCTAAACATCCTCTGTCACCGCAGCCACACAAAGGTCCGCCATTCATGTCTAATTTAATATGCCCGATTTCACCTGCGGCATTACTCGCCCCGCGAACCAATTTGCCGTTAATAATTAAACCTGAACCAATACCCGTTCCGACTGTGATACAAATCAGGTTTTCACATCCTTTGCCTGCTCCGAAATTTAATTCACCAAGAGCAGCACATCTAACATCATTATCAACTCTTGTTTTAATACCAAATTCTTTTTCCATAATTTCTGCAATAGGTACATCAACCCATCCCGGAATGTTTGGAGCTAATCTTACAATACCTTTTTTACAATCAATTTGCCCCGGAAAGCCAAAACCCATTCCTTCAATATCTTTCGGTTTTGAATTTGTTTCTTGTAATAAAACATTTATAGCTTCTTTCATATTGTTAATGGTGTATTCGTATCCCATTTCAGCTCTTGTAGGAATTGAGTTTGAGTAAATTATGCTTCCTTTATCATTTACAAGAGCAATTTTTACATTTGTACCGCCTACGTCTATACCAATTCTATTTCCCATTAGTTTATCTCCTTCTACTTCCTTTATGTTAATGATAACATAAATAAATTATCTTTAAATATTTGTATATTATTTATAAATGTTGTATAATTTATACGTACTTTATTTTTTGCGAGGTTTACATGGGCTTTTGGGACAAGCTAAGCAAATTTAAACACCAAATCGATGCTGTTGAACACAGTATTTATACTTCGCAGTCTGACTTAATGGAAGTCTATGAAAAGAATTTAAAGCTTGAAGCGGAAATAAAAGAACGAACAGAAGAGTTGGAAGTTGCAAACCAGCGTCTTGTTACTGTTCAGCATATATGGGAAATGATGAATTCATCCCAGCCTTTAGCAAATGTATTAGATTCAATTGTAAATAGTTTACAAGGTGAACTAGGATATTTATTCAGTTGTATTGTAAAGAAAAAAGTTGATTTTCAAGGTCAATATTTAGATTTACTTGCTGAATCAAGATGTCCGTTTTCTGACTCTGTTCACGAAACTATTGGAAAACCTTTATATGAGGCAAGGTTACATTGGCGAAAAGAAGAAATCGTTGATTCTTACATTGAAAAAAATAAAATATATCAAAGCCAAGATGTAATGTTTACACTGGGTTATCTTTTCCCTGATTTACCAAAAGAAGATGCTGAAAAACTTGTCAAAAAAACAAAAATGACATCGTATATATTAATACCTCTAAAAAGTAACGGTAAACATTTTGCATCATTGGTTGTGTATTCTTCACGTAAAAAAGCGGAAGAAGCAGAGATTAATTTTCTGAAATTATTTTCAAAACAGATTGAATTAGCAATAACTGTTGCAGATTTGTTCCAAACTGTTAAAGAACAGGCGGTTACAGATGCTCTTACAGGTTTAAATAACAGACGCTATTTTGAAGAAGAAGCTCAAAAAGAAGTTTTAAGGGCGCAGCGTCAAAATCAAAAGTTTACATTGATTGGTTTGGATTTAGATCATTTAAAACAAATAAATGATAATTATGGACATTCTTGCGGAGATATTGCAATAAAGGCAGTCGCAGATGTGCTAAAAACCAATGCCAGGTCAATTGATATTGCGGCTCGTATGGGTGGAGAAGAATTTAACTTATTACTGCCGGGAGTTGACCACGTTGGCGGGCTGATTGCGGCAGAGAGAATCAGAAAAACTATTGAAGAAGTCCCGATTGAAATAATAGGACACGTTACTGCAAGTATTGGTGTCGCAACTTTTGGGGAACATTCTGATAATTTATACGAGTTAATGGAGCTGACAGACCAAGCTATGTATTCGTCAAAGAAAAACGGAAGAAACAGAGTTACTCTTGCAAGTCCTGAAGATTTGGAATCTTGGCAAGATATTGCGCTTGATTCATTCATTGAGATTATAAAAAATAATAAAGTACGTCTTGATAAATCTGTTGCTGAAAAAATGAGCAAAATGCTCGGAAGACTTGATGTTAATCATGATGCATTATATATAGTTTCTGATATGCTTTCCGAATTGTACAATCCTAATCACAAAGAAGGCTCATCAAAAGACAAGATGGTTATAGCAAACCTTTTGGCAAAAAGATTTGAACTCTCAAAGGAAGATACTGATAAATTAAAGGTTGCAATTCTTCTCTATGATATCGGTAATATACTATTACCGCAGGAAGTTTTGCAAAAAAGGTCCCCTTTAACAGAGGATGAACTGAACTTGATAAAAACACACCCTGTGATTGCTGCAAAAGAAATATTAAGCCCTATATCTTTTATTCAAGATGTCATTCCAATTATTGAACACCATCACGAAAATTGGGACGGG
>OMPX01000204.1 GCA_900313115.1 uncultured bacterium | reverse complement strand
AAGCCGGTAATAGGAATCGAACCTACAACCTACGGTTTACAAAACCGTTGCTCTACCGTTGAGCTATACCGGCAACATAACTATATTATTAAGAACATAACTTAATGTCAAGCAGATTTTTTGTCTTGGTTTATTTCCGTATTAATCTCTGTATTTATTTCAGAGTTTTCTTTTTCAAACTCTTTTCTTGCTTGTTCTTCCAGTTCTTTTGCTTTAAGGATTGATCTTGCAATAATATCGGATTGTCGTTCCATTCTGATACGTTGCATAACAGCATCCATTTCTTCTCTTGACAAATCGTCTGCTGATTTGAACTCAACAAAGAATCCTTTTTTCTTGAATGCGAAATAGCTGACAACAATAATCCCCCATAGAAGAACACCTTGAATTATTCCTATTGCGGGAACAAAGCTAAGGTATGATGCTATAAAATTCCAAGAATATTTCATAACAATCCCAGGAAAAACAATAAAGCCTGCAGCCAAACACATCGCCGCACCAATTAACAATAAAATACCTTTAAATCCATTGATTTGAATAACATTAAAATTTTTCTTCATAGTTGTCCTTATTATTTCGACTTAATTATTAATCATTGTAAGAAATTCATCTTCTGACAATATTTTAACACCTAAAGTAGTAGCTTTGTCAAGTTTTGAACCGGGATTATCTCCTGCTATTACAAAAGATGTTTTCTTTGAAACGGAAGAAGATGTTTTACCACCTCTTTCTTTTATTTTAGCACCGGCATCATCTCTTGTCATGCTATGTAAAGTTCCTGTTAAGACAAATGTCATGCCTGAAAGTTCATCAGACTGTTTTTGAGACACTTCTGACGGGATTACACCATTATTTTTTAAATCATTTAACAGGTCAATATTTTTCTGAGATTTAAAAAATTCATAAATACTTAGTGCAATTTTTTCACCAATACCTTCTATTTTTGATAAGGTTTCAACATCAGCAGAAATAATATTTTCTAATGTTCCAAGCTCATTTACAAGGATATCTGCAGTTTCTTTTCCGACATGCCTGATAGAAAGAGCCGTAATAAATTTTGAAAGAGGTCTGTTTTTGCTGTTTTGGATTGAATTAAACATATTATAGGCAGATTTTTCTTTTACCAAATCTAACTGCATAAAATCTTGTTGTGATAACTTATAGAAATCTGCGGGTGTTTTTACCATATTAAGATTATACAATTGTTCTATTACAGACGGACCTATATAGTCGATGTCCATTGCTTCTTTTGAAACCCAATATTCAAGTTTCGCTTTAGAAACGGCAGGGCAGTTCTCGTTAGAACAATAAGCAACCACTTCCCCTTCTCTGTATTCAAGTTCAGAATGACAAATGGGGCATTCTTTTGGCGGAATATATTTTTGACGTAAATAATGTTGTTCATCATCTACAACTTTAACCACTTTTGGTATAATTTCCGCAGCTTTTTTTATAAATACTTTGTCGCCTATGCGCACATCG
This sequence comes from uncultured bacterium, assembly GCA_900313115.1. Classification (GTDB taxonomy): domain Bacteria; phylum Cyanobacteriota; class Vampirovibrionia; order Gastranaerophilales; family Gastranaerophilaceae; genus UBA2883. Next base: position 18,997 of record OMPX01000204.1, on the reverse strand, counting down.
AGTCTTTCTATTTCATCAAAATTATGCAGACTTGCACGTGCAACCGTACTTCCTGCTAAAAGTACCGGTGTGAGATTAGCAACAGGAGTAATTGCTCCTGTTTTTCCTACTCCGATTTCAATACTTTCAAGAGTTGTTGAAATTTCTTCAGGCGGAAATTTGAAGGCGGTTGCCCATTTTGGAGCACGTGCTGTAAAACCTAACTCATTTTGAACCGCAAAATCGTTTATTTTTATCACAACACCATCTGTTGCGTAATCAAGTTCAAATCTTTTAGTTTCCCAATCTTTACAGAATTGGATTGCACCATCAATATCTTTTACTAGCCTGATATTTGGATTTGTTTTAAAACCCAGTTTTTTGATATATTGCAGACTGTCCCAATGTGTTTTTATTGTATTATTTCCATCAGGAAGAATAACAGTATATGTAAACATAGACAAATCACGTTTTGCGGTGATTGTACTGTCAAGCTGCCTAAGAGAACCTGCTGCCGCATTTCTTGGATTTGCAAATATTTTTTCGTTATTTTTAAGACTTTCTTCATTGAGTTTATTGAAAGAAGATATAGGCATGTAAATTTCACCACGAACGTCAATATTTACATCTTCAAAAAGTTTCAGAGGAATTGCTTTGACTGTTTTAAGGTTTTGAGTGATATTTTCGCCGATAATACCATTTCCTCGGGTAACACCTGTTGTAAAAACACCATTTTGATAATTAAGAGCAATAGCTAAACCATCTATTTTAAGCTCACAAACAAGTTCTAAATCAGTTTTCCCATATTCTTTTTGAGCTCTTTCATACCATTTTCTGAGATCTTCTGCATTATACGAATTATCAAGACTATACAATCTGTACTGATGCCTGTACTCTTCAAATCCTGTTGAGATAGAGCCGACACGCTGAGTTGGACTGTCAGGGGTTCTTAATTCAGGATTATTATTTTCAATTTCTTTTAATTCTGAAAAGAGCATGTCATATTCATAGTCACTAATTGTAGGATTATCCAAAACATAGTAATTGTAATTGTGTTTGTTTAATTCGTTCTTTAAATACTCCACACGCTCTTGCAACATGATAAACTCCCCTTAAAATAACAAAGACATTTTATCATGTTTAAAAATAATTTAAAAGACGTTGTCTAATCTAAAACAACGTCTAAAAATGATAGTTGTATTATTTAGGTTTTATTTTGCGTTACAGAAACTTTCTTATTTTTAATAAACATGCCGTAACTTTGTTATATATAAAAAGTCTTTTTACAATATCAGCTTTCAATTGGGTGCTAAGTTGTAACAATAATTAATAAATTATTGGATATATTAAGTTTTGTTAACTTGTGTTTTTCAAGCTATAATTGAATTTCAGAGATAAATTGTAATAATTACAATTATTAAGTAGCAAAATAATTCTATTAGATGATTTAAAATATTACTCAGAAGGGTATGCTTATATAAACAGGGTCGGGACACATCACTAAGCAAACCAAACCAAAAGGTACGCGCTATGGTAGATAACAGAGCCGCAGGTTTCTATGGTGTGGCAGGTGCGTTCAATTTCAAAAGCGGGGACATCTCAGGAACCGCAGCTAAAACTAGCGATGACAGAGCTAGTCAAGGCACAGAATATGGACGTGTTGACACAGGTGAAGAAGAACAAGCGGTAAACACAAACAAATACATAGATAATAGTGCTCAACTGAATGCAACATTGAATTCATTGGCGATGATGAATGTTGCCTCTGTTATCAATTCTAAATTACCAAAATATAATAGAAATGCAGACTTGAAAAAACTTTTGGAAGAAGCTGAAGAGATAGTGTCCAGTGTGTCTTTTGAGGATAAAGAGGAAGAAAAAAAGCATAAAAATCAGTCCCACCACGATGAAAATGAAAAATCTTCTCAAGATAGTGAAGAAGATGACAACGAGTATTACTAAGAAGTGTATTAAAAGAAAACAATCAACAAATTAATAGTCATATAAAACATAACAAGATTATGTTAGATTTGTTTTTTTCAAAAAAAATTATTAAAATAATAATATGAAAAGAATAATTCTTGCAATATTAGTTATAACATTGGGAACATTTGTATATGCATATGAGCCTGTTCCTGCTATGCGTCCTGCATCACCTGATGTCCCGTCAGAAGTACCTGATTCTGACAGCAGTTATAAACCCAATATTATAAGAACACATGAAGATGTAAAATATACAGAAACAAAAGAGTCAGAAGTTGAACAAATACCTTCTGAAAATGATAGTGAATATGAATATGTCGAGGTTGATGAAAACGGAAATGAAACTCCAATAGAAAAGCCCGATGAATCAAAAGTCAAAGTAGAGCAGGAAGATACTTTACCAAAAGACGAATACAACCCTATTAACACAGATGCAACATCAGAAAACGCAAAAAATATTACTCCGGTCAGCGAAGTAAAGACAGAAACTAAAAATACAAAAAAAGAAAAAGTAAAACAAGAAAAAACTAAAAAAACAAAAGCTGAAAAACCGCCAAAAGAAAAACCTAAGAAACCTGATTTTTCCAAATACAAAGATGCCTCAACCGATCCGTATGTACAAAGTATCTTTGAAGAGAAAACAGAAGAACAAAAACGTCAGGAAGAAGAAGATGCGAAACCCAAAACATATACTCAAGGCGATTATGAGCAGATGTACAGAGATACGCCTGTTCCAACCTTCTCTTTTGTACACGGAGTAGATCCTGATCAGTATTACGATATGAAAGACACCTCGTGGTCACCTTATCCGTTATTTAGACTGAATGCACCTTTATATTTTAAAACAATAACAATTGAGCCCGGATATTATCTTTTAACCCCAAGAAAATATAAAGATAATTGGTACTTGCTTTTTAAAGAAGCAGGTGCGGTAAAATATACCATTCCTGTAATATCGAGAAATTTCACGCCTGCAAATTATTATAGAGATAATTTACCTGAATTGGATATGAAAAAATCTCAAAGATGGCAGATTAAATTCTTAAATGCGTGGGGGAAATATATAAGAAAGTCTAAAAGAAGACCTGCTGTACAGACAAACCTTGAACTTACGGATTTAGACAACAACTTTTTACTTATAGATGTGTATTATGGTGCGCACAAATATTCCTGTATTTTCAGAATTGAAAAATTTTAATCTCATAAAAAATAATATAAATGAATGAAATTCAGCAAAAATGCCTGTTTTATGCTGACAAAACGAGCTGTTGTGTGTTATAATTTTCAGCACAGACAGTAATTTTCGAGGGGTACTTCATTTATGTTACAAGAAGCGACAAAAGCAATAAATTCCGCATTTAATAATAGTTTTGTAAAAAAATTATCACTATATCTGCACGATTGTGTAAGAGAAGAAGTAAAAAGCTCAACTTTTAGAAATTTAAAAGCTGATAAAGATAATAAGTGGATTTTCTTAAAAGAAGATGACAAATTATTCACATCAGATATTGAATATCTGAAATTAGACGGAAGTGACAGTAAAATCACAGAAATGATGATTCAAAGTGAACTGAATCAAAAAGAAAAATATTTAATCTACGGATATATGTTTCTTGTAGGCGGAAACCCAAAAAGCAGAAAGAAAAATGAATTTTTGACACCGTTATTATATATGCCATGCAGATTGGAACGAAATGGGGTAAATATAAATTGTATGCTTACGGATGAGTTTTTATCGCTAAATACAGGTGCATTAACCTCACTAATGCAAAAAAACGGTGATGAAGAAGAAATGGAACAGCTTTTAGAAGGTTTACTAAATGTTGTGCCAACCCTTCCAATAACAGAAGAAAAGATGGAAATATTCCTAACAACATTAAAATCCGTAATTCCTGATATTTCAATAAACCTTGACCACACTGATGATATTGATGAAGATAATATAACAAAAGATACTCAATCAAAATCAGACAATTCATCAGACACAGATGAAGACGAAGATGGCGAGCACGAAGAAACATCTTCAAAATCATCTTCAAAGATTGAAAAAATCAGATTAACAAGCCAATGCGCAATCATATTAACAAAAAGACCATCTGTAACAGCAGGTGTCTTACACGAACTTATGCAAATTTCTGAGAAACCGAGTGGTGTATACAGAGAAACTGTTTTAAATGTTATAAATGAAGAATACACACAAGCGAAATCAGTACAAATTCCGCAAAAGAATACGGAAGATTTCAATCCTATCACACCGTTGGCTTTGAGTGATTCACAAGCAAGTGTAATAGAAAAAATCGAAACAGGAAAACTTGTATCTGTATATGGTCCTCCGGGGACAGGTAAATCACAAACTATCGTAAATTTAGTTGCACACTTGATTGCAAACGGGAAGACCGTACTTGTGGCATCAAGAATGGATAAAGCTGTAGATGTTGTTGCTGACAGATTAAATGATTTGGGAGCACCGTATTTAGCTTTAAGAGCAGGACGACTAAATTACCAAAAACAATTGAGCTTCCAGCTTCAGGATTTGCTTGCGGAAAAAGTTAATTTAGACGAAGATGTCGAAAACAATGTGCTTGTTGATGTTTCTGATATGGAGGATTTACTAAATTCCATCAGAGATTTAGAAAACAAAGCAGAAACAATTATAAAACTTGAAAAAGAATGGACAGAAGTCGGTCAAGAAGTTGCTGACAAGAAAAAAGTAACAGGCGCTCCTCAATTCATAAGAGGTAAATTTAAGCGAAGTGAAATCAATCAGATAAAATCTTTATCCGAAGAGTTAGAAAAGAATTTGGAAAAATCCGGCTTCTTTGCCTCTGTAAACAATTACACCTCAATAAACAGGCTCAAAAAAGTATTAAAAATTGATGATTTTGAATTAAATCAGGGTAATCTTTTAAAACTGAATGAGGAGCTTGAATTAGCAGATTTAGTCTGCAAAGCAAAGGATATTGAAGAAGATATTCAAGCAATGGGTAATATTCACCTTATTACAGAGAAAATCAGAACTTTAAAGAAAAAACAAAAGAAACTTGTTACAGACATTTTAATAAATAAACGACGTGAAGCATTAAAAGGACTAATGAGGGATCAGGTTAAGCGTCAGCGTTTATTTATTCATTCAAAATCTTTGATTGAAAGAAAGAAGAGCCTTCAAAACAGACTTCTTGAAGCAGAAGATTTTAAACCGTTATTGGAAGCATTCCCATGTTGGTGCGTTACGACATACGCCGCATCAGGTTCACTTCCAATGAAACCGGGACTGTTTGATGTTGCAATTATTGATGAGGCTTCACAGTGTGATATAGCAAGTTGTTTCCCTATTTTATACAGAGCAAAACGTGCTGTAATAGTTGGTGACGACAAACAATTACCACACTTGTCCTTCCTTGAAAATGCAAAAGAACAATCGTTTATGAGTAAGTATGAGATTGCTGACAGATATCAACTAATGTGGAGATTTAGAACTAACTCTATGTTTGATATTGCAAACTACTATTCTATGCATCCTGTTCTGTTAGACGAACATTTCAGGAGTTTGCCTCCTATTATAAACTTCTCAAATAAAGAATTTTATTCAAACAGAATAAGAATAATGCGTCAGAACAATCCTAACGAAAAAGTTTTGGAAATTGTAGAAGTACCTGACGGAAAAGTTGATTTTGATGCAACAAGAAACTTACCTGAAATTGAAGCTTTGGTAAAAAGAGTTCACGAAATTATTGTCGATAATGAAAGAGAAAATCCTGATAATCCTGTAACTATCGGTATAATTTCGCCATTCAGAGCTCAGGTTGAACAACTACAAATATCTTTAGGCAAGGTTATCTCTGATTATATGATTGAAAAGCATAAAATCATAGTTGGTACTGCTCACTCATTCCAGGGTGATGAAAGAGATATTATATTGATTTCGTGGGCTTTTGCAAACAACAGTTTCCCGCAAAGTTTAACTTTCCTACAAAAACCTAATCTGTTTAATGTTGCAATTACACGTGCTAAAAACAAAATGATAAACTTTGTATCTAAAGATTATACCGATTTACCTGAAGGTTTATTTAGAAGCTACTTAGGTTATATTAAAGATTACGAAGAAAAATATCAAAAAATTGTCAACAACGAAATTGATGAAAATACTTATAAAAATTCGTTCGAAAGAGAAGTTGCAGAAACTTTAAAAACACTTGGCTATGATGTAAGAGCAGGTGTTGATTTAGGCGGAGTCAATGCTGATTTGGTTGTTAATAATAAATTTGTTATTGAATGCGATGGTATTCAGGATAACGTAAAATTAAAGATTAAAAACATGAAAAAACAAGCCATAATTGAACGCTGTGGATTTAAGGTATGCAGATTCTCATATCGTGAATGGTTACAATCATCTGAAGCTTGCGTAAATCGAATGACAAATTATTTATAATATGGATAAATTACAAGAGGAATTTAACAAAGGGTTTCAACTTCATGGGGAAGGAAAACTTGATGAAGCTGAAGAAATATACAGAGAGCTTATAAATCAAAACTATAGGGTGGCTGAGATGTGGAATCTTATAGGTATGATTTATATGCAAAGATTCCAGCTCTCAAAAGCAGAAGAATACATGCTTAAAGCGATTGAAATTAGCCCAAATGCTTACTTTTTTGAAAATCTTGCAAAAGTATACCTTGAAAAAGAAGACAGTGAAAAAGCCATTGAACTGTATTGTGAGTTATTAAAAATCAATCCTGATAATTTTAATTATCTGTTTAATCTTGCATCTGCATATAAGTTGTCAAAAAATAATCAAAAAGCGATTGAAACTTATATAAAAGCAAGTGAAATAAATCCAAACAATCCTGATACATTTTTCAACTTGGGGCTAATATATGATAATGAGGGTAAACCTCAAGAATCAATTAAATATTACCAAAAAGCCTTAGAACTTAATCCTGAGGATATGGAAACAAGATATTTTACAGGACTTGCATATTTTAAGAACAGAGATTATAAAGACGGGCTGCCATTTTTTGAAAGCAGACTATGTAAACAATCTGCCTTAGTAACTCAGGCACAGACATATCCAAATCTCGTAAGACAAGCTCCGGTTTGGGAAGGTGAAGATATCAGCGATAAAACATTATACACATATTATGAAGCAGGTTTTGGTGATGTGTTAATGTTTGCAAGATATCTTCCATTGCTTGAAAAATGTTGTAAAAAACTAATATTTAAACCTCAAGCGCCACTTGTTGAACTTTTGGAATATAATTTTCCAAATATAGAATTTCAAAAATATTTTGTAAATGAACAAGAAATGGATTTTGACTTTCATATTCCATTCCTAAGCGTTCCTTATGTTCTTGGACTAAATGAAAAAAATCAAATGTTTACTGGCAAAGACGGTTATTTAAAAGCCAATCCTGAGATTGTTAAACGATATAAAATTGATTATTTTAACAACAATAAATTTAAAATAGGTATCAAATGGAGAGGAAATACTCATTATGAGATGGACAGAGTAATTGATGTTAAATCTTTTACCAAATTGTTTGATTTACCAAACACACAATTTTATTCATTCCAAACATTTGAAGGTGCAGAGGATTTGAATGAAATAATCAATGATTACAACATTGTTGATATAGGAAAAACCGTTAAGAACTTTGCAGATACAGCAGGAGCTTTAGAGAACATGGATTTGATAATCTGTAATGATACTTCCTTAGTCCATTTGGCAGGCGCAATGAAAAAATCTTGCTTTGTGCTTTTGCCATATTTATACAATTGGCGTTGGCACTTAGATTTGAACAACTGCGATTGGTACGACACCGTAAAATTATATCGTCAAAAAGAAGTTGGAAATTGGGACGAAGTATTTGACCGAATTTATGCTGATTTAAAAGAACTAATCAAATAGCATTATCAAAAAATATGCCTCAAACCATGTCATAGCATGGGGTTTACATTTCTTAATATTTTTGCCATGCTCAAAAACATGGATATCATGTACATGTCAGAAGCAAATTTTCTAAAGTTTGTTTCTTTCCTCTCTAGTTATATAATGATTATTCTTTAATCTCTCTAACTCTTTCCATCAATCGGGAGATTAAAGAATTTTATTTTTTTATGGTATCTGTTTTTTGCATTTCGAGATTGATTATTTATAATAAAAACTATGAGCAGAGCCGAAAAAGTAAAAGCACCAATAGTAGAAGCACTAATGAATGCGTACGACAAGCGTTCATATCATTTTCATATTCCCGGACACACACGAGGTCAGGGGGTATATGAGCCTTTTAAAAGTTTTATGGGTGATAAATTCTTTCAATGCGATATGACAGATGAATTTGACGGAATTGGGACACTTAACCCGCCAACCGGTCCGATAAAAGAAGCGGAAGAACTTTGTGCAAAACTGTTTGGAGCACAAAAATCATTATTTTTACTAAACGGTTCAACTGTCGGAAATATTGCTATCGCAATGGCTTTAAGCTTGCAAGGAAAAAAAATAATTGTAAACAGAAATTGTCACAGGTCTGTATTAACAGGCATGATTGTATCAGGAGCAGAACCACTTTGGGTAATACCAAATAAACTTGATGAATGGTCACTATGGGGGAAAATAAATCCTGAAGATATTGAAAATTTATTATCAAATCATAAAGATGTAGAAATGGTATGGCTCACAAACCCAACCTACGAAGGAGTCGTTTCTGATATAGCAGAAATATCAAAAATTTGTAAGAAATATGATGTACCGTTGGTTGTAGACGAAGCGCACGGAACTCTATGGAAGTTTAACAAAGATTTTCCTGCACCATCATTAGATTTAGGAGCTGACATTGTTGTTCAGTCCTTCCATAAAACAGGGGGCAGTATGTCACAAACTTCTGTTATGCATATAGCTAAAGATACCAAATTTGATGTAGAAGCTCTTGTTCATGCTCTCAGATTATTACAAACAACAAGCCCGTCAATAATTTTGCTTGCAGGTTTAGATGCGGCAAGAGCAAATCTTGAAACAGAAGAAGGATTAAACAATATTCAAACAGCTATTGATAACGCAAAGTATTTAAGAGCCGAAATTGAAAAACTTAAACACATTAAGCAATTAAATCAATCACCTTGTGACCCTACAAAAATATTCATTAAAGCGGATAATTTATCAGGAATCCAATTAGAAACAATATTAGAGCAGGACTACAATATCGAAGTTGAAGCGGCATCTGACGGCGGTCTGCTTATACTTTCAAATATTGGAAATGAGAGAAAAGATTTTGAATATTTGGCAAATTGTCTAAAAGAAATTGACCTGAAAGATTACACAAAATTTGTAAAAGAAAATAAAAAACATATGCCAATGCTTATACCTGAAATAAGAATGAATTTAAGACAAGCATTTTACGCAGAAAAAGAAGAAGTAAAAAAAGAAGATGCTATCGGAAGAATTTCAGCAGAAGTAATAGCGGAATGTCCTCCGGGGATTGCAATCTTACTTCCGGGAGAATTAATAACAGCAGAACATCTGCCTTATTTAGAAGACTATGAAGTTTTGGAAGTTGTAAAGAATGCTTATTGTTTCTAATTTGAATAATTAAGAAATAATTAAATTTATTGTATATGAAGTTTGATAAACTATAATATAATAGTATGATATTGTAAACAGGGAGGTTATTATGACAAATCCGTTTAAAAAAGACGATGGGGTGAATGAAACTACTGAATTAAACCCTGAAGCGGAAATTGAAGTTAATGCCGATACAGAAAAGACAGAAGAAAATCTTCAAGATAACACAAATGACGATTTGCAAGCAAAATATGATACTTTAAATAATCAATACATCAGATTAGCTGCAGATTTTGATAATTACAGAAAACGTCAGGCACAAGAAAGAGAAAGCCTGTTAAAATATGGCGCAGAAAACACCCTGAAAAAAATTATAGAAGTATTGGATAATTTTGAACGTGGTGCAAAAGCAAACGAAGGTGTAGAAGATTGTGATAAATTGAGAGAAAGTTTCAATCTTGTACATAAACAATTATTAGACATACTTACAAAAGTCGGGCTTGAACCAATTGAAGCAGAAGGAAAGGAATTTGATCCAAACTTCCACGAAGCCGTAATGCAAACTCCAACAAGCGAATATCCTGAACATACTATTATTGCGGTATTACAAAAAGGATACAAATTAGAAGACAGAGTTTTAAGACCGGCATTGGTTAATGTCGCAACTGCAGAGTAACAAAGAAAAACAGAAAAGCGAGATATAATGGCAGATTATTATGAAATACTGGGTGTATCAAAAGATGCTACAAAAGATGAAATAAAAAGTGCATTTAGGAAAATGGCACGAAAACTACACCCTGACGTAAATAAAGCACCTGATGCTGAAGAAAAATTTAAAGAATTAGGAAAAGCTTATGAAACACTAATGGACGACAACAAGCGTTCAACTTATGACAGATTTGGAGAAGAAGGTCTAAATCAGGCAGGTTTCTCTTCGCAAGGACCTTTTGCAGATGGTTTTGGAGACCTCAATGACATCTTTGAATCTTTCTTTGGCGGTTTTGGTTTTGGAGGCGGCAGACGTGTTGATCCAAATGCTCCGCAAAGAGGCGAAAACCTTCGTTTAGATGTTCAGGTTGAGTTTGAAGAAGCTGTTTTTGGTGTTGAAAAAGAAATTAAAATAGAACATTTGGAAACTTGTTCAAGTTGTAACGGGACAGGTGCTAAACCTGGGACAGAACCGACGACTTGCCCTACATGCGGAGGCAGAGGACAAGTTCAGCAAACGCAAAGAACTATTTTAGGCAGTATTTCTCAGATAGTAACTTGTCCAAAATGTCACGGAAAAGGTAAAATTATATCTGAGCCTTGTCCTGATTGCAGGGGGGAAGGAAGAAAATCTGTTGATAAAACACTTACGGTAAAAATTCCGCAAGGTGTTGATAACGGTTCGAAAATGAGATTATCTCACGAAGGAGACGCAGGTATAAATGGCGGTCCTGCAGGAGATTTATACATTGTAATACATGTTAAACCTTCGCAATATTATCACAGGGAAGATATGACGATTTATACCGAATGCGTAATTACACCGTCTCAGGCAGCATTGGGGGACGTAATTACAATAAAAACTCTTGACGGTGACAGAGAGATAACAATACCTCAAGGTTTGCAAAGCGGTGATAAAATAAAAATAAAAGGCGCAGGAGTCCCAAGTATTGCTAACCCATCAATGAGAGGGGAGCATATAGTGATTGTTTCTGTTAGAACTCCTACCCATTTATCTAATGAAGAAAAAGCCTTATATGAAAAATTATATGAAGTTCAAATGGGCAAAAAGAAAGAAAAAAAATCTGTAAAAGATAAAATTAAGGGTGCGTTTAAATAGTCTGAAATTTAGTTACAAACTTGCCCTTAAATATATAAACAGATACAATATTATAAGATTAGGGATAATAAGGATAATAACATGTATAAAAAGGTTTTAGGGGTACTGATTGGTTTGATGCTAACTGTAACATCAGCTTTTGCAACAAAATTACCCAATGATGTTCAATCGTATTTGAAAAAAAACATATCAGGAATCGACATACGATTTGACGGTGTAATAATATACCCAGACGGAACTTTATATTTACCGCTATATCCCGCATCATTTAAAAAACCTGAAAATTTAGAAATTGAACAAACATTTCCTTCAGGATGTACTCTAAAGGATAAGCCTGAAGCGGTTATATTCAATAGTGATTTTGCGATGCTAAAAGTTATCACTAATGAAAACGGCAAAAAAACAGTCAAAAGATTTGATAAACCGCCTATTCAAATTAAAACAGGTATATTACCTCAAGACATGCTTGTTCCGAAAGGTTTAATTATTCCTGAAAACATAAAAGGGATTGTCGGGAATTTAGATATTCAGCTTTCACCGGATACTGATATTAAGGTTGTATCTGATGTTAATTTGAGCGCTAAAGTTTTTGATGTTGAATCGAAAGCTGTTAATAAATATGATAACAAATCAACTATAAAACAATTAAAAGATAAAAATTTGTATATGGTAACTTCTTATTCAAGAAACATATCAGTTGTGAGCGGAGAATCCTTCAAACCTGATTATGCATTGTCACAAGTGGCTACTCCTGTTGATGCGCAAATCACCAAGGATAATAAATTTTTATTGGTAACGTCTTATGATAGCACAATGCTAAACATCATATCCATTGCAGACGATAGAATAATAAAACAATTAGATTTAACCTCTCAAGGCGGTGAAATTGTTATGGATTATGATAATAATAAGGCATATATTGCAACGCCTGCCGCATCATATATATATGTGCTTGATATAAATACAATGACCTTAACTCAACGCATTAAAGTAAACGGTCGCTGCGAGAAATTAGAACTAAGCGACAACTATTTACTATATGTAGATAAACTAACAAGCAATATTTGGTCAATTGAATTAAAAAATGACTATACACTAAGAAACCTTGGAACATTTCCTAATGTGTCAAAAGCCTTATATGATAACGGCATTGTTTATCTGGCAAGCAGAACAAAAGACAGAATTGCAGTTTTAAACTATGAAACAAAACAATTGTTAAATGAATTTCCGACAGTTGAAAAGCCTGTTGATATGATGCTTTACAGAGGTTATTTATATGTACTTGGAGCAAGATATAATCAAATTCAGGTACTCAGAGCAAGTGATGTCGAGCCAATAGGTGTTATTAACATTGAAGGCGACGGTTTCTCAACAAAATTATGTCCTGTTCCTGATACAAATTTAGTTATTGTTACCGATACAAAAATGGGTAGATATTCAATTATTGATGCGGATAAAAATGTTGTTGTAAAAACAAACGGAACAGAATTACCGGTAAGTAGTATATTAGTAGGCAAAAAGGTTCATAAAATCAATTAACTAATGAATACAATTTTAGAAGAAACATTAAATACTCTTGAAATTACTCAGCGTGAATTTTGGAACATCCCAAAACAAACCGGTAATTTTTTAAATATGCTTATTAAGATGAATAATTCAAAACATGTGCTTGAAATAGGTACATCTAACGGTTATTCAGGGTTATGGATATTAGATGCCCTAAAATCTACAAATGGACATCTTAGCACAATTGAATATTATGATAAAAGACAAAATGTTGCAGTAGAGAATTATAAAAAATGCGGTTTTGACGGAATGTTTACCCCACTATTAGGACAAGCCTGCGAAATTCTAAATCAATTCAAAACGGATGATAAATTTGATTTTGTTTTTATAGATGCTAATAAAAGAGAGTACATTGAATATTACAACATACTTAAACCACATTTATTACCTCATTCAATAATTGCAGCAGACAATGTTAACTCACACAGAGAAAAGGTTCAACCTTTTTTGGATGCAATTATAACTGATTCTGATTTTCAAACAGAAATTTTAGATTTACCGGGGGGATTATCTGTTTCTTATAAACTTAACTAAGAATAATCCATAGTATTTTCTTTGTAATAAATGCGCAATATACTGCAATTATACTGAATACAACATCATATAAAAATTTAAAACCACTCATTGAATACAATAAGTTCTTAATCATAAACCAATTTTCATGTTTAAGGAAAGCAATAATTAAAAGAACTAATGCTCCGATTATATTTATAATGATTACCCCTGTCAAAACTGATTTAAAAACATTTTTTATATGGTAATCTCTGTTAAGTATCATGCCTGAGAAGAATACTGCAGGGATATATGATAATATGTATCCTACACCGTACTGAAAAATGTATTTCCAACCACCACCCATAGCAAATATAGGATATCCGAAGAAACCTAATAATATATACAAAATAACCGTTATAATTGTATATTTACGATCTAATAATCCTAAAATAAAAAATATTGCAGGAACTTGAGGAATATATTTAACGAATTTCATAAATCCTGCAGTATTAATACCATTATCCGTAAAATAAAAACTCCATTTAGGAAACAAATCAAGCGGAATAATAAAATGTTTAAAATTTAATTCTGTAAAGGTTGCCATTATAATAATGAGTATAGAAAGAGCAACTGTCAAAATTGTACCAATAGTAAATTTTACAGGTTCTCCTTCGTATACAAAATAGTTAAGTTGTTCTTCTACCCTTTTTGTCATTTTAAAATTATGTCACTTTCAAGTTCTGCTTTGTTCTTAATAAATAACTCTTTATATTCATCTGAGAAAATATTCTCTGTCCACATAATAAGCGCATCTTCGTTATTATCCTGATAATAACCTTTTCTTGTGCCAAGTGATCTAAAACCATACTTTTCATACAGTTTTATAGCAGGTATATTACTTACTCTAACCTCTAAAGTTATATATTTGATAAATTCATTATAGCAATCCTCTAATAATTTTACAATAAGGCACTCTGCAATATGTTTTCTTCTTTCCTCGGGTTTAACAGCAATCGTTGTAATATGAGCTTCATCAACAATATGCCAAGTCCCTGCATAACCAACAATATTTTTACCTGAGTCTTTTGCTGTATAGTATTTGGCAACTTTATTATCAATTTCTGAATAAAAAGCATCTTTTGACCAATGATGATTTCCGTATGCTGCTGCCTCAATCAAAGAGACATCTGTGACATCTTCTTTTTCCATAGGAGTTACATATATTTCATTCATTGACATAAACTATATTTCCTCCGGTTCTTCGCCGACTTCAGGTATTCTGTCACCATCTTCAATCATTATCATAAGAGTAAGTTTTAACTGTCTTTTATATCCTTCCAATGCTTTTTCTCGTGTTTTTGCACAAAAAACAAAACTTGGAAATTCTTTTATTTCAATATAGTGATAAGGATTACCGTTAAAGTCCAAATCAGTTCCTTCAACAAGTGTCCAATCTAAGTTAAGATAATAATCAAGATCTTTTTCCTGCATACTATTCCTCTAAAGAATTATTTCTTAACGGTTGTTTCAACATCAGACCTTCACCGCCGATAACATCAGCCTGCTTACCATTCAGATATAAATAAACCGGTTTTCTTGTATTATGATTTACCGTTTTAATTAACTGATAAACTCTTTTATACAAACTGTCGCCGCCTCCGCCAAAGCCAAAATCATCAGACAGATTAATGATTACCTTTGTAGGAGTTTCTTTAAATGATAACAATTTGGTTGATGTTGGTATCTCTGAACAAACACCTTGTCCACGTTCATATTTTGTTGCTCCTTTAAGCAATTGTTCAACAGCAAATTTTACATCAGAACCTTTATATGATTCAGGTTTAGCTCTTGAAACCGCTACATAAATATCCTTTCCGTTTGATATTTTTGTGAAAAAGATATTAACAACTATATCTTCTTTTATTACACTTTTTTCCTCTTTTGCCTGAGAAAAATCTTCTGTTACAGAACGCTCGGTAACTTCTATTTTTTCTTTTTTAAACGGATTTTCCCAATTGATATTTATATTATCAAAATTGAAATCTTTAAAAAATGTCATTTTTGCATACACAGCTAACGCAATGATAAGAACAATTATTCCAATAATATTTGTTTGATTTTTTCTTTTCTTTTTTCTGCCCATTTCAAGGTCCTTTATTTTGTTTGTTTTATTATAACTTTTCCGTCAATAAATATTGTTTTATCTTTTATGGAAATATTTTCCACAGCAATTTTTGTATCGGTATTATCGAATATATTAAAATTAAGATTATTCAATAAATCCTGTTGGTTAATTATTGTGATGATTTTGTCAGCAAAGTCACCTTTCAGTCCTGAAGTGTGAATATTAGAAAAAACAACCTTGCCTTTTTCAACCTTCAAACCTGCCGTCATAGAAAACTTTATCGGTTTTGCAAATGGAACTCTTATGGCTGATGAAATTCTCATTTTATCGTTTGTTAAATTTAATTTTGGGGTATCAATTGATACCAGAGGGAGAATTGAAGAAATAAATTCAGTAGTTTTTCCAACCGTTATTGATTTATTCAAATCTTCTTCCGATAATTCTACGTTATATTCCATTGGTACATCCGTTTTGAATACCATCGGATCTTTTCTATAATCAACGTAATTAAAATCAGAAGTTGTTTTCATATAAAGTTTTGAAATGTATAATTCGTCATCTATGTTGATATGTTTTCCATCAATTGTCAGACTTTTAAACATACCTTTCTTTAAATCAACTCCGCTAAAAGAATCAATTTTTACCTTATATTCTCCCTTTGCACTTTTGTTTAACGATTTTTTGATAGCACTTTGGGCAATTTTCTTTGCGATAAAGTTATAACCTAACAGATTAGTGGTTACTCTGACAAAGCCTGAAGCTGTTTTATATTGTTGATTACCGGCTGAGAAAACAGGTGTTAAGCCTAATTGAATGAACAGACATAATATAATAAATAAATTTAATTTTTTCATAATTCCCTCTTTGTTTTAATTATACTATAAATTTTTATATATCGAAAAATAAAAGATATAATAAATTTGCAATGGATTAAGTAATTTGATAAAATGCATATATGGATAAGATTATCGAGAGTTTAAAAGATCTTGGATTTAATACCTATGAAGCAAAAGTTTACGTTGCCTTGTTAAAACACTACCCTGCAACAGGGTATGAAGTCAGTAAACTTGCTGATGTGCCACAATCAAGAACGTATGATACATTAAAAGCCCTGAGCCAAAAACAAGTAGTTACATCTACACAAGAAAAACCTATTACTTATTCACCGATAAAACCGTCTGAATTAACAAAAAGATATAAGCGTAAAATGACAAGTAATATTGAATTTCTTGAAAAACATTTACCTGATGTTAAAGAAAATTATCTTGATCCAATCCTGTCAATTAGTGGCGATAATAAAACATTAGAAAAAATTATTGAAATAATAAAAAATGCAAAAAAAGAGATATATCTTGAAATATGGTCACAAGATTTCAAAAAAATAGAGCAGGAATTATTACTTGCGTATAACAGAAATGTAGAAATCAGAATTGTTGGCTATGACAGATTACAAAGCAGATTTGGATTAGTATTTGAACATCCTTTTGCAAAAAAACTTGAAAATTATTTTCAAGGCAGAGTTATAATTATTGCAGTAGATGATAAAGAAGCCTTTTACGGTAAAATACCGACAAATCCGTCTGATTCATCAGGTGGTATCTGGACACAAAATAAAGACATTGTATTCTTGATAAAAGAACTTATGATTCACGATATGTTACTGCTTGATATTCAACACAACATGACAGAAGAACTTATGTACAAATACGGTAACGGATTGAAAAAACTCTATGACAAAGTATTAGGTGTAAATAATATTTACCGTTCAAATTAGTTGATTTATTTTAATTTTTTCAATGATGATATAAAGTTACCGGTTGCAACATCACCATCAACTGTTGTCATAAATATTTGGGAATCGTCATCTTTACTTCCGTCTATATTTGGAATTTCCGATACATCAGATGAATAATAATTAATATCATATCTTGCACCTAAAGACACTCTTGCAATATTACCCAGAGAAATTTTTCTTAAAAACCCGTATAGACCACTCTTTTTATTTGATAATCTTGTGTAAATTCTTAATGATGCATCTTGTTTTTCAAGATTATATGTACCTGTAATATATGCTGCAAGCGATTGTGCATAGGATTTTATTTTAATAGTATCAACAATATTATTATTTATACCCAAAGTACCTTCTATTTTATTAAATTTTCCATCAGGCACATTCATTAAATCAAAAATAGTCATAGGACTAATCATAGCTATCGGATTACGAAAAACTGCAGCAACTTTTAGGATATATTCAATAAGACCGATTTTTTCAATCGTTCCGTCTTTTATTCTAAACTTTATGTTTCCGTTTAACTTCATATTTTTATCAGTATGCAAATCAAGCAAACCATCAGCTTTGCCGGAGATTTCTTTTGGAAGATTCAACAATGATGTAGCTATTTGATTAGAGTCGACATCTCTTACGCCCAATCTTGCGTGATAATGATGCTCTTTTGTATGACAGCATACGTGGCAAGATGATGTTCCGTTTGCAAAATCAAACTTATTAGAATTTAGCTCCAAATCCCCATCTTCCATAGTTACATTAGCTTCAAGATTTTTAACGCTTAAATCTTTATAAACACCTTCTATTAATCTAAATACACATTTTTTTATAATAATATTTGATAAATCAAATGTCGGAGCAGAGCTTTCGTCCTCAATTCCTGTTGCTTTTTGTGTTTCTACTTCTTCTTGTTGATTGAATGATTGCAAAATCTTTTCAAAGTCCATTGAATCAATTTTTAAATTAATATCTTTTACAACAACAGGAAAAGCGATATTATTTGCGATAACACCTGATGCAGTATAGCGAGAACGTCGGTATCCGCCTACAGCATCTAATTTTATATCATCAAAATCAGTGTTTAGATTTGCTGATTTTAAATACAATCTTTGAGAGGGAACTATTACTTTATCAAGTTTTATATTCCCAAATAATTTTACCCCTTTCGGGCCGTCAACTGCTTTCAGATGTCCTACAACCGTTCCTTTTTTGAATAATTCTGTTCTGGCAATAATATTTAAGAACTCACTTGGAACAGGTGTTGCAATATCAAATCCCATCATTCTGAAATCTACACCTTTTGCGAAATTAATAAGCCCAACTAATGATATAAGCTTGCGCTTTGTAAATTCTTTTACCCCCGGAACAGTTACGTAATAATCCATACTTTTTATACGCAAAAAAGTATCTTTAATCTGCATATTTGATACAAGCACACGTTTTTCTTTATATTTACTTATAGGTTCTCCGCCAACGAGTAAATTACAATCAGGTTCTATTTTAAATCCCCATTTTAAATCGGTTACACCTTTTAAGTATCGTGCAAATAAAATTGCGTTTCCTTTTCCGGTCAATTCTAATGGAATACCAATAACAGGGGATAAATAATATTTTGCAAAGTCATTGGTAACAACCGCATCAGCTTTTATTTTCATATCAAAGGTTTTCATATAATCTTT
>OMPX01000206.1 GCA_900313115.1 uncultured bacterium | reverse complement strand
TTTTGAAATTACACCTAAGATAATATCTTGTCCTAATGTAGCTAAAAGTACGGGTGAAGCTATTTGTAAACCCATATATAACACGTTAGACGTCATTTTTATCAAATAATCCATATTAACAATTTTGTCGAGAGGTATTGTTGTTGCATACAGAGGGAATATCTCAAATCCTCTTATAAACGCATTAAACAGCCAATACATACCGCCTATTTCCATAAAAATTACAATGCCTAAAAGGGATATAAGCTTTGCAAGAATAGAAGTTTGAGAACCCATAGTAGGTTCAAGAACCATTGCTGAACTCAAACCCATTTGCATGTTAATCATATCAGCGCCTGCATCTATTGCAAGTAACAAAAGTTGAGCCATGTAACCAATCATTGCGCCTGTTGCATAATTCAACACAAGTGACAGAATAAAACTGTTGCCCGCAGGTGGTGCTGTAGGATGTGTCAGACCTGTAAATGCTATTGTTAAAAGTAGTGCAAGAGATAGTTTTACAAGTCCGGGGATTTCCTTTCTGTTCAGAATGGGAGCCATTCTAAAAAATCCCATTACTCTTGCAAACACAATAAATCCCGCAGTCAGATAAATCCCAAACTGAGGAAATATATGTCCTAATTGCGATAATACATCATTGGCTATCACTTACTTTTCTCCTCAGAATTTATAAGTTCGGGAGGTAAGTCCAAAGGTAATATTTTTATTGTTTTATCTCCTTTGATTGTTAAGTTATCGCCATTAACCGTCGCTTTATAATCACATTTTTTATGTTTCAAATAGATTGCAAAATTCGTTTCTCCGCTACCGGCAGGAGTAACTATCACAGATTTTTTCTCATTGGTAAGAGTTGATAATATATGCATGTTTAAAACATTATTATTTGCACATTCAATTTTAGTAATATTATCAGGCGAAAGCATAATATAATTATTTGCAAAAACAGTGCTTGCTGAACTTATTGCAAAAAGTGTGATTAAAATTCGTATTAATGATTCTTTCATATTAATCCTTTTTTATATAGTTATATTCGTGTTTTATTCCATTTACCCCATTTACCCCTAGCGGCCAATAATTTTATTAGTTTCAATAAAGTTAGGTTTTGGCATTGGTGTACGTGGAGATTTATCATATTTTAGCTTACCTGTTCTGTCGATAAACGGAGCATCACTAGGTCGTCTTAAAACATCTCTCAATTGCATATTGTGAGGGTATTTGTTCGAAATTTCACCTTGTTGAAAAGGAGAAGTATAACGATAATAATCAGATGCCAATACATAACTATCGTTTTTTGGAATAACATTAAATGCAATTCCCATTCCTTCATTAAACAAGTTTGTTAACAATTTCAAAAAACCCATACCACCGATTACAATAACTAAAAATACTGCAAAAATCTTCGGTGCTGCAGCAATAGTTTGTTCTTGAACCTGAGTAACCGCTTGTATGATACCTACTATCAAACCAATACCTGCTGCAGTCAATACACAGGGCATTGATATTGAAAGCATTGTCATAAAACCTTTTGCTAAATATTCTACCAATAATTCCATTTTTATCTCCAATGTATATTAGTTGTAACTTTGTACTAAACCTTGAACAATCAAAGCCCATCCGTCTACCGCAATAAATATCAGAAGTTTAAACGGAAGTGAAATGATTGTAGGTGATAACATGAACATACCAAGTGCAAGTAAGATATTTGCTACAATCAAGTCAAGAACAATGAATGGCACGAATACAATAAAACCTATTTCAAAAGCTGTTTTCAATTCACTTAAAATATAAGCCGGTGCAACCTGCCAAATTGTAATGTCTTCGGGACTTTTTGGCTGTTCTTTGTTAGCGAGTTCTATAAAGAAAGCTAAATCACTTTCTCTTGTTTGTTTCATCATAAATTCTTTTAAAGGTTTTGAACCTTGATCAATTGTCATTATCATATCCTGATTTCTTTTGAACGGAACAGAGCCCATATCATACATTTTTTGAAAAACTCCGCCCATTGTATAGAAGGTCAAAATCATACTTAAACCGATAATTACGATTGATGGCGGAACTTGTTGAGTACCTAATGCTGTTTTAAGCATTGAAAACACAATCGTAAATCTCAAAAAACTTGTCATACAACAAAACATAAATGGTAATAGTGAAAATAGCGACATTACCAATAACATTTGTAGTACAGGGTTAAAATTTGCAAATATGTCCATTATTATTTTATCCTTTTATTAAAATTTTAATTTACTTCTAATTTCTTTCATCAACGGTTTTCTTATCGGAGCAACATTGTTTTGCATGTTTATTGCGTGCTCAGACAAATCTGCTTTATGAACCGTTCTTCTTGGAGCTTGTTCATAACTTGATATTTCTTCATTATCTTCCAATTTTGATATTAAAGTTGTTCTGTCTAAATCTCCTGCTATCAAAAATCTTTCATTACCGTTTCTGATAACGTATAAAGTTTTTCTTGGAGATAAATTTAGTGTATCTTCAACTCTCAAGCTATTAGAGCGTTTTCCTCCGACTGATGAAATATTAAACTTTTGATAAACAGTCAAGGCAAGAATGATTATCCCAATCATTGCTAAAAAATACACTATAAAATGCGCTAAGTATCCCATATTCCCAAGTCCTTATTTTTATATTTTATTATTCATCTAAATCAAAATCACTGTAGTCAAATTCGTCTCCGTCTCCTCCTGCAGCTCCTGCATCAGGTGCTCCGCCTGCCATAGGTTGTTGTGGCATTGCGCCTGCATCAGGCATTCCGCCGCCTTGCGGAGTTGCTCCTGCCGGAGCTCCGCCTAAACCTAGTGTTGCATTGAAGTCTGCTGCGGTTACTTTTGAAACTTTTACACCGTATCTGTCGTTAACAATTACTAATTCTCCTTCTGCTACAACCTGATCCCCTACTTTTAGAGAAACTTTGTTATTGTAAACAGAGCTAATATCTACAACTAAACCCTCTTGAATATTTTTAAGTTCTCCAAGAGATACTCTGATTTTTTCAAATTCTGCACTCATTTCAACCTGCAGGCTATCCCATAGGTTTGTGATGCTGCTTGTATCCATATCCTCGTCTCCTTCATCATTTTCTTCACTTTCGTTTTCGTCATCCATTGGGATTATAATTTCCCTGTTTGGATTGACACCAAATTTTTGGATTATATTATCCGTTATTAAGGTCATTTCTCTTGCATTGCTATTGTCAAAAACAACAACGTCATCAACTTCAAGATTTTTTACGTCATTTACGGAAAAGAATGTTGAACCAACTTTGAGAGTAACCTCAACAGGACAATCTTTGAATACCATTTCATTAATTCTTAACTCATCAGGAATAGGTGGTAACATTTCGGGTGCAAGAACAGATTTAGGGAAAGAAACAACAAATCTTGCGCTCTCATCTGATGACATGTTTCTTAAAAAATAACTCAAATTTATTGTTACAGGGTGTTTTTCTAATTTTGTTTTATCGATATTTCCCGCAATTTTACCATATAAAAATTCGTTAAATGTTGTGATAATTTTAGCTTCTAAGTCTGAAATGTTAGATAATTCAAATCTCTTACTGCTTTTACCCAGACATTTGTCTAATATAACCTGAATAGCTTCTTGGGAAATTCTAATGAAAACATCGTTTTTTTCATCCAGTGAAATTTTTGTTACGAAGAAACTCACACCCTGAGTTAAGACATTCATATTTTCACTGACACCCACCATTTTAAACTCAAAACCGGGGTCAAAAAATTCATCACATGCTTGTTGCACAGGTGCTTCAAACACATTTTTAAACCACGCAAACTGTGAATTAAGTTCGGTAGCAAAAGATGTTTTAATTGTATCGCTTTTTGTTTCCATTGAGTTACTATTCCCCATAAGTATGATATGACAAATGGGCAGGTGGGGGCATCAACCTTTTGTAGGATATTATCGCATCTTAATATTTTTGATTTTGGTATGTTTCAATATATTTAAATATATTTTGAATAACATTATAAGGGAAATCATAGTTTCCGCTATATGGAGTTATTTTTAACATTGATTTTGTTGAAGAAACATATACAATTGATGCAAGAAATTTTCTGTAGCCTGTTTCAAAAATTATATATCCGCTTTTTGTTTGTATTTCTTTTATGTCATAGTTATATTCATTTAAACTAGCCAAAGTTAGAAAATATAACTTATCGTATGGTATAGGATATGTTTTAATACAGTTTGATAATTCAGGCTGTACTGATTGAACAGGCGAATTTGAAGGTTCTGAATATACAGGTAAAATCAGCCCCAATGTAAGTATTAAAATACTAAGTAGTTTTATTATTCTTTCCATGATTCACCATAATTTATATCAACATCTAAAGGTACTTTGAATGGCTGTCCAAGTTCCATACATTCAA
>OMPX01000207.1 GCA_900313115.1 uncultured bacterium | reverse complement strand
TCCTGAAAATAATGGGAGGTTTTTGCAGATGCCGGAGTCTTTAATTGAATTATTACCTAAAATTGTGGCAGAAGGTAAAAAAGAAGTAGAAAAGATATTTGAACGCTTGGAAAGTAATAACAAGATTACGCTACAAACTAATGAATATGTGCTTCCTGTAAGAAAAGAAAGCAATTTATTTATGGGTAAATACCAAGATATTGACGGGCAAAATTGGTTCAACCGCCTTTGCTACGGTGATAATTTAATGGTTATGCAGGCCTTACTAACCGGAGATAAGGCAACAGGACTTCCTTCTATGCGTGGTATGATAGACCTGATTTATATTGACCCTCCATATGACTCTAAAGCAGATTATCGCACCAAAATAACACTTCCAGGTGGAGATATAGACCTCAAGCCAACAGTATTGGAGCAGTTCGCTTATTCTGATACATGGAAAGATGGAACAGTCAGTTATCTAAAAAATCTATATCCGAGATTGTATTTGATGAGAGAACTTTTATCAGACAAAGGTTCTATTTATGTGCATTTAGATTGGCATGTAGGGCATTATGTTAAAATTATAATGGACGAAATCTTTGGAAAAGATAATTTTAGAAATGAAATAATTTGGCATTATGACATAGGTATGGCTCCTAAATTAGATTTCAAAAGAAAGCACGATACTATATTTCGTTACTCTAAATCAAAGGATTATTTTTATAATACTATTTTAATTCCTGTTGGAAACCCAGATAGATATAATTTAACAGATGAAACGGGAAGAAAATATACAATTAGAGGGGATAGTGGAAAACGTATATATGCTGACGAAGGAATTCCCGAAGATGATGTATGGAGCTTTTTGAAAGGAAATGAGTTTAGAACTTTAAACTCTATGGCAAAGGAAAGACTTGATTACCAAACTCAAAAGCCTGAAGCCCTTTTGGAACGCATTATCAAAGCATCTTCCAATGAAAATTCTATTGTAGCTGACTTTTATGCCGGCAGCGGTACAACTGGAGCTGTAGCGGAGAAATTAGGTCGTAGATGGATAATGTCTGATTTAGGTAAACCAGCAAATATGATTATGCGCAAACGCCTAATAGACCAAGAAGCCAAACCTTTTTTGTATCAGGCAGTTGGAGATTATCAAAAAGAAACATTTGCCAGCACCAAAGAATTTAAGCGTGTTGGGGATTTATCGCAGGTTGTGCTTAATCTGTATGGGGCAACACCTTTCTTTGATGACGATATGCCGAAGAACTTGGGACAACTCAAGGATAGTCGCACTTTGGTTTATGTGGACAGCCCAAATAAATTGACAGGTTTATCAACCTTAAAAAAAGCACAAGAACTAAAAGAAAGCTTTTTAGGCGGGTGGAACAAAGTTATCGTGCTTGGTTGGAACTTTGTATTTGATATTGCCGAGATTATTAAACAATTTAATCCCAATCAGGTTGAAGTATTGGTTATACCGCCTGATTTGCTGTCACAATTAAGCAAAAACAGCAGTTATAAGAAGTTGATTGAAAATGGTAAGGTTCGTTTTGCTTCGTTACAATACCTAACAATTAAGGAACCAAAAGTTAAGACGATTAATTGCGATGTTGAAGAAATCACGGTTGAATTGGATAATTATGTATTACTTTCACCAGATGCTTTGCCTTTGGATGAGAAAAACAAGGCCTCTTTACAAGAAGTAATCGCCCGTGAACCATTGGCTTTGATTGAATATTGGAGTGTTGACCCTGATTATGACGGTGAAACATTCCGTAGCAAATGGCAAGATTATCGGGAAAATACCTTTAATGATGATGACCCATATCGTGTTAAATTTTCGGCTGAAATTGAAGTTCCAAAGATTAGCGGCCGCAAACGCAAGATTTGTGTTAAAGCCGTTGATGTATTCGGTTTTGAAAGTGTTGTTGTAAAGGAGATATAAGATGACTGCTGCAATAAACACCGGAACAAGAAATATCCCTCTGCAATTTGCAAAACAACTAACAGAAATTGTTAATACCGAATGGGAACAAGGTACTTTCATCAGTAAAGTCAGCCCTATAACTCAAGATTTGTTGCGTTTTTGGTTTTCACCGGCCTTTTGTGATGAACGAAAGATAAATTTTCACGAGGGGCAAAAACAAGCAATCTTAAACACTATATATTGCCACGAAATACTTAAAACACAGTCTGTATTTGATATGTACGGACAAATCAGTGAAAATATTGTAGATAGCGGTTTTCTCAGTACAATTAAAGCAGATAAGTTTGCACATCCTAAATACTGTATTAAAATGGCTACCGGTACGGGAAAAACGTGGTGTATGAACGCAATATTCCTGTGGCAATATCTTAATGCAAAATACAATGAAAACAAAGATACTTGCACTTTTACCAAGAATTTCTTATTTGTTGCCCCAGGCTTGATTGTTTATGAACGATTATTGGATTCTTTCTTAGGGAAAGAAGATGAAACAGGAACCAGACATTTTGAAACATCAGATTTGAAACAAAACGAAGCTGTCTTTATCCCTGAAAAATATAGAGAAGCAGTATTTGGTTTCGTGCAAAATAATGTCGTTAAAAAAGAAGAAATAGGCAAAAAAATTACCGGAGAAGGAATTATTGCCATCACAAACTGGCATTTATTGGCGGGTGTAGAAGATGAGGAAGAAGAAACAGATGTATCTCCGTTAAAAGACCCAAGTAAAGTAATCAATGACTTATTGCCAATAACACCAGGAACAACCGCCGGACATAGTTTAGAAACGCTAGATAACCAGTTTTTGCGTGGTGGGGAATTGGATTATTTAAGGTCATTGAAAAATATCTGTGTTTTCAATGATGAAGCACATCATATTCACGAAAATAAGAATGCCGGAATTGTATCGGAAGTTGAATGGCAAAAATCATTAAATTATATTTCTGAAGAAAAAGAAACAGATTTTATTCAGGTTGATTTTTCAGCAACTCCTTATGATATAACCGGTTCAGGGCAAAAGAGAACCAAACACTACTTCCCGCATATTGTGGTAGATTTCACATTAAAGCAAGCCATATATGCCGGATTAGTTAAGACAATAGCTATTGATAAACGTAAAGAATTAGCATC
The DNA here is from genome assembly GCA_900313115.1 of uncultured bacterium. Lineage (GTDB taxonomy): Bacteria > Cyanobacteriota > Vampirovibrionia > Gastranaerophilales > Gastranaerophilaceae > UBA2883. The sequence continues at coordinate 2,884 of OMPX01000207.1, read as the reverse complement.
TTTAGGTAATGAGGATTTAGAATTTAAGGCCGTCCGAGATGGTAAAGAGGTTGTTGGCTTATCTGATGGCCAAAGATTAATGTTAAGAGCTGGACTGGAAAGATTAAAAGGTCTTGAAGAAGCATTTACATCCGTCAATCCGGATAAACACCCTAAAATGCTAGTTATTTGCGAAGATACAAAGGTTTCTCCGCTGGTTGAAGATTTTTTGCGTCAAGAAGGGCTGAATGAGAATGATATTCTACAAATTGATTCTGATAAAAAAGGCTCGGTGAAACCGGAAGAATGGAAACAAATCAAACAAAGTCTGTTTAATATTGATAAAAAAGCATCACCGAAGGTTGTAATATCAGTTTTGATGTTACGAGAAGGATTTGATGTCAGTAATGTCTGTGTAATTGTGCCTTTACGTTCTTCACAGGCTCCGATATTGTTAGAGCAAGTTATCGGGCGAGGATTAAGACTTATGTGGCGAGAACCTGATTATGATGAAATTAAGGCCGAAAATCGCCATAGAATGCTTGATTTAAAACAAGAGCCAAACGGATATTATGATATCTTACACATTGTTGAACATCCAGCATTTATTCAATTTTATGAAGATTTAGAAAAAGATATGCTTTATGAGACTAAAACAATGCCGAATCGTGAAAGTCTGTTAGGCGATATCATTACAGTCGGATTGAAAGAAAATTATCAAAATTACGATTTTTATATTCCAACAATTCTGAAAGACAGAGAAGAAATACTATCTCCAAAAGATTTGAAAGCCGATGATTTTGAAGAATTACCTTGGACTTTAGAACAATTGAAATCAATGGTAGAACGCCATACAGGAGAAGTGTTTGTCGCTCAGGAAATGACCGTAAAAACCAGATTTGGTGAATATAAAGTTCATAGCGACATATTTAATGCTCAAAGTTATAATGACTTTTTGGCTAAGATGATTATTGCAATCACTTCTAATATTGGGAGACTTTCATCGCATTCAAGTAAAGAATTTCCGACGATGCAAATAAATCAAAGCTCTTTGGTGGCTCTTATAGATGATTATATCAGAAATAAGCTATTTAAGCAGAGTTTTAATCCGATGGAAGGTAATAACTGGCGGATTTTAATGTTATTAAAAGGCGCAATTGTTCAGCATATTATGAAGCAAGTAAGTAAATCCATATATGAATTGCAAAATAATATAGATATTGAAGATGCAGAAATATCTAAAAAGTATTTCTCAGAAATCCATGACCTGAAAATGCGAGAAAATTTTTCTTTAGATATTGTAAAATCTATATATGAAAAAACAGCTTATCCTTCCAATAAGGGAGAATTTGAAAAGAATTTTCTGGAATATGCCGATGCCGATAGCCAGGTTGAAAGGCTTTTGAAAATCAACGAAAATTACCATATATTTGCACACTTAAAATATATTCGTACTGATGGTATGCTTTCTTCATATTACCCTGATTTTATGGTTAAAATAGGAAATGATGTGTATATGGTAGAAACAAAGGCCCAAAAAGATGTTAGCCAAGAAAATGTGATACAAAAACAAAAAGGTGCATTAGATTGGATTAAAAAAACTAATGAATTGCCATCGGAAGATAGAATGAATTCTACTTGGCATTACACGATTTTAGATGACAACACTTTTTATTTAATGAAAGATAGAGGTGCATCTACCAAAGATATGCTTGATTATTGCAAATTAACTAATGCTAAGGTGTCTGGTACCTTATTATAGGAGCAATTAAATGGGCGTAATCGTTTTAATAATCATCGGGGGTTGTGATATGGTTGATTATCGGGAATGATAACCAAAAGCCGAAGAAAACAACAAATCATCGCCAAAGCAAGGCTGATAAAGAGTTTGAAGATATGTATTTCATTAGCAAAACCGCAAAAACCTATTTACTTTTATCTTGTTAGTCTTTATTCTGGTATCAGGCTTATTTTATAAGGATATGCAATGGCTAGATTTATTTGGTTTTGCGTAATATTGATTTTCGTTATATTGGTCGCTCGCAAACGTGGTAACAGTTTTGCACAAAAACCTATATCAGACAGAATTCAAACAGAGTTTGATGAAAAAGTCGTTGAATATGTAACATCTCATATGCAAACCGTTCAAAATACATATTATGACGTTTTGGGAGTACCTTCTGGCGCCTCTCAAGCTCAAATAAGCTCTGCATATAAAAAACTCGTAAAAAAATATCATCCGGATCATAATCCCGACAAAGATGCCGCAGAACAATTTATGAAGATTATGGATGCTTACGAAGTGCTCAGAACCAAAGAAAAACGTGCGGAATATGATAAATTACTCCTACAAAAATACAAAAGAATTTTTATCATTAATGCTTCAGTTCAAAATCTGCGCCATACTATTGCCGATATGCTGAAAATCAGCCCGAAAGCAATTAAATTTACTCAGACTGGTGATGTTTTCATCAATGATGTTTCCGCAAACTGTTGGTGTTCCACAGGCGGATTTTTCGTATATTATGAGCCGATAATCAGCGAGCATAAAAAGTTTAGTCATGCTACCTATGAAGTTATTGTTTTAACTTCATACACAACAGTAGAATTGAAGCAAATGATTGCCCTAAACTTCGGGTGCCAATTTGAAGATGTTGAACTTACTGATGACGGAAGCGTTTTAATTCGCGGCGAATACGCTTTATGTTGGCGTTTGAGTAAAAACGAATATTTTGAATATTATGCGCCAGTTGATTAAGAAACTTTCATTCAAAAATAAAAAACTTTACAAACAATATTTTTTTCTAAAAATTTTTTCTGACTCATCCTGTTGATTTTAAAAGAAAAATCAACTAACTAATTGATTCAGGATGATTTTTTATTAAAAAAGATCTTGACAAGATTC
>OMPX01000209.1 GCA_900313115.1 uncultured bacterium | reverse complement strand
TTTTTTCAAGTATCAATCCTCTGGCTTCTTTTGTAAGAGCAAGACTGAAATCAGAACTGTACATACTATAATTAAATATTACGAGATCATCATTTTCTTTTATTCTCAAACAATATGGGGTCTCAGTTAAAATTTCTCTCCAATCTTCCGGATGATCAAATATAAATCTTTGTATAGCTAACATAATATCGCCTCCTCTTATAAAATATCATGCTCTTTATATTATTATATCAGATTTTATATTTGAAAGCAAATATTCAAACAGTTCTATTTCTATAAATAGCAAATCTTGACATAAAATAGTCCGTATGATATAATGATAATACTTTAAAAATGATACTTCAATAAGAAAGGAATATTAAAATGGCTGAAAAAACAGTACTTACAAGAGAATTATATCGACAAATCAAAAGTAAAACCAGAGAAGAAATGGACACGTTCATTCAAAATATTTATCAATCCGGATTCAGAGATGCCGGGGCTACATCGGTTGACTTCGATAAATTAAAAGAAGACATTTCACATATCAAAGGGATTGGAGAATCAAGGCTTGAAGAAATAATGAAGGTAATTGAAAAAAATATGAAAGAAGCGGAAAATAGTAAATAACTTATAATGCTAAAATTAGAAAGAGGATACTCGTTTGAGTATCCTCTTTGTGTTTATTCAGCAGATGTAAGTATACTATTGATGTTGTCAACCAACTTAGATATTTCAGTGATAGATAACCTGATAATGCTTGAACTCTTATTAGTTGCTGTTACATTGTCTCCAAGAGAACTAAATGCTTCTCTGGTAGTTTTAAGGATCTCTATCAATTGGCTTACACTATCTTCGTCCATTGTCTGATTTGATCCGCAGAACGATATTACATTTTCAAGTAAATTATCAACAACTTTAGCCTTTTTACCTGTTGCATCTGAAGCGTTACCAATAGTATCCATACTTGATGTAATGTCGGCGACATCTGCTTTGAGCTTTTCAGAAAGCTGTAAACATTCACTTGTAATTTCAGCTAACTTTTCATGTTGTTCAGCAAGTTGGCTATGTCTTGCTACAAGGACTGATTTTGCATGAACAATGCAGTTATCCGCAGTGTTAAGGCCTCTATAAATAGCAGTAGCCATATCTTTACAGGACTTATAGCCACAAGCATGGCAATTGTATTCACGATCCGCCTGTGTGTGTTTACCCATCATATTGAATATAGGATCGAGCTGTTCGATTGTTGGCTCCGGAGTTTGGCTATACATTCTATATTGTCTTGTAAAGTCTTTTATGTTCAATTCTTCATCGAATTTCTTAAATAATTTATCTTCGCCTGCTTTAAATAATCCGGTTTTTCTTCTCTTCTTTGATTCTCTTTCAATTTCTCTCATTGTTGCCATTACATCAAACACTGTTTGCTGCGTTCCTGATGCAGGACCTACATTACAGCCAAATTCACATGAAAGAACGTCAAAAACTTCAGGATGTTTGAATTCCGGCATTTTAGCGTACATATCCAACTCCGGATATACTTTATGTACTCCTTCTGAAGTGGTAATGTTAATGTCAGGATCATGCAACCAAAGATTATCTCTGAGTCCGCCCGGTCTTGGGTATATAGATCCAACCTGTCCTTGCTGGTCGCTAAAATCGTATTTAAAATCATCGCTGGAATTGTGCTGCATTTTAATATCGTTTTTATCAAAGTATTCCATTAACTTTTTGAATGTGACATTATAATTAGCAAGACCTGTTTCCATGAATTCTGTCTTTTTAGCAATACAAGGTGTTAAAACTGCAATTGGCTCATCTCTATGTAGATACTTTCTAATATAAGTGATCTCACAAGAAATTGGACTATGTATCGGTGATAGATTTTTAAGTAGGTTCGGCTGGTATATTTCAACATACTTAACTATAGCAGCACATGGCTGAGTAATAAGATTTCCTACAGAGTGATTTTGAACTGATCGCAAATGCGCCCAAGTACAAATATCGGCTCCAAGTGATACGTCATAAATATAGCAACCCTTTCTTCTAAACCAATCAAGTACACCCTTCCATGAATTAGGGAATACTGTTTTTATTGCTGGGGTTGCTAAAATAATTACCTTACCTCTTGAAATATCTTGCATGCATTTTTCTGTATCATCTATATAATCTCTTGCACCGTGATTACAGGTTCTTACACATTCTCCGCATGTGATGCAGCGCTCAGGATTAACAGTCGTTACAAATCTGCCGTCTTCTAATCTTTTTGTAATGTTTGCTTCGGGTGCCGGACAATTGCGGACACAGGCATTGCAGCCAACACATTTATCCGGATTTACTACAATTATTTCGTTCATATTATTTTTGCCATCTAATATACTATCAGATAGCATTTCCCCCTTTCAGATTGTTATATTGTTTTTGGGCTTGGTTATATTATATTATATCTGATAATTTGCTTAATTTGAAAATTATTTACTATTTGATGGTGTTATTATGGAATAAACAATAGTTAATACGAATAAAATTCCCATGTCAGTTAATATTACACCTAAATATTCACTATCCTTGTTTTTTTTTTTTTTTATTATCAATAAAACCGTTGTTATTAATAAAACTATCAGCGCTGCAAAAATCAAAACGCTTAATATGATCTCTGACACTTTTAGTAATTGTTGTTTTATTGATTTTTTAACTTTATTATCCTGTACTTTATTTGTCCTTATTGATTTAGGAAGACAAAGTTGATAGAATTTAATTTTAATCTCAGCATCCGTATAATTACTTACAGCAGATAAGTAATACATATCTTTTTCTTTCAAAACAGATACGCCGGTATAGTATTGAATGATTGCCAATTCTTCTTTGTTGTACGAATCATATTTTTGATTGAATATAGGTTCAGCTGTTTCAGATACTTTTCCTGCTAAAATATGAAGATCATCTTCAGTAATTTCTTGATCCATTAAATCTGATACATATTTAACGTAGTGATCTTTATCATCTCTTACTAAAATCAATAATCCAGTATAAGCGGTAAGTAACTCTATTTGATTTAAAGTCATATAATTCTCCTTCCTTTATTTTTGCATATATAATTATATTAGAAAATTATCTAA
>OMPX01000213.1 GCA_900313115.1 uncultured bacterium | reverse complement strand
TTGTTCGCTTCGCTCACATATATATATGATATTAACAGCCGTCAGGCTGTAAAGAAATTTTCAATTTTCAATTATCCATTTTCCATTAATTTATCAATTTAACAATAATTGCCATTGCCGAGGCCGGTAATTTATGATATTGTTTAGTTATGCAAGATTACAGTAATGAATACGAACGTCAAAAAGCTGAATATAAAGAAATTTTTACTGAAGCTGCAAAAGTAATAAGACAGGAAATTGACAAATTCAAACCAAATTACGATTGCAGGTCTTGTACAATTCCTTGTGATATACAAAAACCGGATATATTTTCTGTGTTTCCGCCAAATTGCCCCTATGCTGCTTGGCAGATTAAGTCACTGGGATATTTAACCAATGAATATAAAGCAAAAATTATTGCAAGCAAAAGAAATATAATGGCAAAAAAATCAGAATATTCTTGTGCAAAATGTGGTGCTTGTTGCAAATTGGCAGTCAGTGGAAATTCTCCTATGCAATTTAAACAAAAAGCACTCAGAGGCGATAAACTCGCAAGAGAATGGCTGTCTATATATGTTCCCTATGAATCTGAAGAAATTGCGGAAGCAATTTGTCCTGATTTTTATAATAAGTTAAAAGACTTTATGGATCCTGATGAAAGACTATATTTTTACTATTGCAGTAAGTTAGGTGCTGATGATAAGTGTACAATTTATGAGAATAGACCTGATATGTGTAAAAATTTTCCTATGTCACCAATAAAGATTCTTCCTGATACGTGTAGCTATCTTGCATGGACCAATTCTGTAAAAAAACTTGCCATGTCAATTAAAGCCAGAGAAGATTTAATTGCTTTTTATAAAGAAAAAATAGGTTAACTTTAGTTACAATATCGATATAATCAATAATATTTTGTGGTATACTATTCTTTATAACAATATAATTGGGGTGACATGGAAAATATATTATCCAAATATAGAGATGAACATAAACAGATATCTATGACAGGCGCAAGAGCACTTGTTATGTTGGTTATTTTGCTGGAATCACCAAAAACTTTTGAAGAAATTCGTGATTATATGGTTGAGAGCAAAATAATGGAAAAAGGCTATTCCGTAGATACTGTCAGAATTGATGTTAATACTCTTAAAGCAATAGGATGCGATATTTCAAAAGCAACTAAAAAAACTAATCATAAATATATTCTTAGGTCACATCCTTTTAGACTTTTTACTAATAATTCAGAAATCAGCGCATTACAAAAAGTTTATGACAAGATGTTAAAAACAATGACTGCAGATAGAATTGTACTATTCCATGATTTGTTAAATAAAATTGCATCATTGGTTGATGATTATGATTTAAGCGAACAATTACGCGGAATATCTATTTTGAAACAAGAAAATATCCCTGTGCTTAAAAATTTAATTGAAAAATGTAAAAAACATAATCGTGTTGTTTTAGAATATCAGCCACCGTATTCAGAAGATTATAAGAAATACGATATCACAATTGAAAAACTTGCCATAAGAAACAGAAAACTGTATGTTTATTGTTTTAATCATTCGACCAATAAAAGAATGTTTTTAAATACATCAAGAATACGTTCTGTTATTTCATCTATATTTAATAGAGACACAACTTTTTCTTCTGATATTAGAATAAGTTTTGAGTTAAAAAATTATAAATCGGTTGACTTAGAGGATAATGAAGTTGTCATAGAAGAAAAAGGTGATAATGCAATTATTGAAGGAAGATATTTTAATCAATTTATAGCTTTGCAAAGAATTTTAAGTTTTGCGGGTGATTGCACTGTAATTGCCCCTGATTATGTCAAGGCAGTAATAATCAATAAGTTAAAAGAAATGAGGTCATTATATGAATAATGTTTCTAAAGTAAATGAGGCTTCATACAGAGTTTTGAAAACGTTGTTATGTTTGTTTGAAAACGATTTAACGATGAATGAACTTATTGATACAATGAGAAAGAATGTTGATCCCAAATTCAATAACTTTGTTGCAAGTAAGTATATAAATACCTGCAAATGCTGTGGTGTTGATATCCAAAAAGTCAACGGGAAATACGCTCTTGTTAATATACCTTTTAATAACAAATTTTCTGATGATGAAACAGAATTGTTATATGAAATAAAACAAGTTAGTGAAGGATTAAGAACAGAAAAAATTTCTCAAATAATCAGCAGTCTGTTTAATAAACTCCATATTACTTATTTCAAATCAGAATATGGCCTTAAATCAAGCATAAATCAAAGAATTATTAGAACCTTTGAGAAAGCTTTGGCTGTTAATTCCGAAATAGATATTATTTACGAAAAAGGTAATACCTTGCATTGCAAGCCTATTCGCATAAATACAAAAGATAAAAAGATTATATTCAAAGTGAAACACGAAAATGAATTTATTGATGTTTTACCTGATGAAGTTATTGATATTGAAGTGATAGATGCTAACGCAAAAAAAGCGAAATTTGAATCAAATGAAGTAATATATGAATTAAAAGGTAAATTAGCAAAAAGATATCAACTTAGAGAAAATGAACAAATTATACAGTATAAGTCCAATGGAACAATTGTTATTTCTAATAAATATGAAAATAGAAAAGAACTGCTTCATCGTCTTATGAGATATGATTCTTTATGTAAAATTCTTAAACCAACAGACTATGTTAAAGAATTTAAGGGCATGATAAAAGATGCTTTAAAAAATTATCAACTTTAATTTTAGTATTTTTTGTGGTTATTATTCAAATTTTAGTATTTTCTGTTAATTAATTTACAAAATTTTACATTTAAAATCATGCAAAAAACATGGATTTTTTTATGCGTTGGAATACATTGATTTTAAAAAGTTTTCATTATTTTTAAAACAATAATAAAATAAGTCAATTATTTAAAAAACAATCAAAAATTGTATTAATATTTCTTTTATATTTGGGGAAAGACTAGCAAGTTTTATGTTTTGGGGCTTTAAAATAAGTATAGAGATTGTTATAATCTCTTATGTGAATGATTAGTATGTGTATTATATGATAAGTCGAATTAGTCCAAATAATATTAATAATAACAAAATCAACAACTATAATTCCAACAAAAAACAAGACAATAGTCCGAATTTTGGAGGTCGTTTAGTTGATGCGGCAGTTGATGCAACAATAAAAGGGATTCAAAAATGTGAAAAGAATCCTATGTTGAATGTTGCAATTATAGACCTTGCTACAGCTATTGTTCCTAGAAGTATATGGGAATCTTTTACAAATATATTTGCAGGTTTTGAAGCTTTCAGAAGAGAATCATCAGGACTTATCGTAAATTGTTTAATTCCGGGTTTTGTTGCTCTTGGTGCTGCTAAGTTAGTTAATAAATCAATTATGGGTGAAAAAGCTGATTTATCAGGCTGCTGGGCAGGTAATGATGCGATTGACACCGTTGCGGAATATTATAAGAAAGCTCCTGAAACAGAAGCGTATCAGGAAGGTTTATCTAAATTTAAAGATGCTAAGAGGGCAAGAGTATATGCTACTCATTATAATATGTTAAATGAAGCATCAGGTATTGACGGCAACGCAAGAAAAGTATTTAGCGAAGTTAAAGATATGAATATCTCAGAAGCTGCTGAAAAATTAACAGATGCAACTTTTGAAGAAATAAAAGGTCTGTCGTTTAAAGAAAGAATGCAAGCTCTTGGCAAGAGCATTAAAGGTATGTTCTCAAAAGGAACAAAAACCGCAAAACCAAAAACATTGATTGAAGAAGCGTATGAATCTGTTTCATCGAAATCACATATCACAGAAAATGTTAAATTTGGCACAGCAGAAAAAAGTGTTACTTCTGATTTGAAATCAGCAATGAATAATTCAACAAAACTTATGAAAGGTCTTGTTTCTGATGGTGCTGAATCAGCGGAAGAAATCGGTAAGTTTGCCAATAAAGCTAAAAAATTAGTTAAATCAAAAGGCATTATTGCAATGGCAGTCATTCTGCCTGTTGCAGCATCTATGCAATATATTAACAGATGGATTACAACTAAGATGTCAGGTGTTAAGGGTGCGCCAATATATGATGATTATGCAGCAAAGAAAGATAATCAGACTGTAAAAACACCTGAACAAGAAAAAGCAGATAAAAAAGCATTATTAAAGCAAAAAATTATATCAGTAGGTTCAATGATTGGTGTGGCTTGCCTGTCAATGATGAAACTTCCTAACAAAGAAATGCTCAAGAGT
>OMPX01000214.1 GCA_900313115.1 uncultured bacterium | reverse complement strand
TTATATTGAAAAAGGTTTAAAACCTGTTTATTGGTGTGCATCTTGTGAAACTGCGCTTGCAGAAGCAGAAGTTGAGTATGCAGATATTTCTTCGGCATCAATATATGTAAGATTCAAATTTGACGAGGAAAGTGTTGGAAAGATAAATAATTTTGTTGACACAAAGGGTAAAGATGTTTATGCAATCATCTGGACAACTACTCCTTGGACTATTCCTTCAAATATGGCAATATCAATGCATCCTAGATTTGAGTATACATTCTTTGAACACAATAACGATATTTATGTTGTGGCTCAGGAATTGCTGGGAGCATTTTTAGGTGATGTTGAATGGGAAGAATCAGATATCAATGTTATAGGTTCTTGTAAAGGTCAGGATTTAGAACTGTTAACAACTAATCATCCGTTGGTAGACAGAAAATCTCCTATTATTTTAGGTGAACATGTCACATTAGATGCAGGTACGGGTTCAGTTCATACAGCTCCTGGACATGGTCTTGAAGACTATGAAGTAGGTTGTAAATATAATATTGAAGTATTTTCTCCATTAGATGGTACGGGAAAATGGACTGATGTCTGTGGTATTCCTGAGCTTATTGGAGTGCCTTATTACAAAGGTAATGAAATGGTTATTGAGATGCTTCAGGCAAACGGTTCTTTGTTAAAACGTCAGGACATAAACCACAGTTATCCTCATTGTTGGCGTTGCAAGCATCCTGTTATTTACAGAGCAACACCGCAATGGTTTGTAAAAGTTGACAAATTCAGAGATAAAGCACTTGAAGCTATCCGTGGTGTAAAATGGGTTCCTGCAAGCGGTGAAAACAGAATTGGCAATATGGTTGAAGGACGTTCTGACTGGTGTATTTCACGACAACGTGCGTGGGGTGTTCCTATTCCTATTTTCTATTGCGAAGATTGTGGAGAAGTTATTTGTAATGATGAAACAATAGAAAATGTTGCGCAGATGTTCGAAAAAGAAAGTTCTGATGCGTGGGTTAAATACTCTGCAGAAGAGTTGTTGCCACAAGGATATAAATGTCCTAAGTGTGGAAAGACACATTTTAGAAAAGAAAAAGACATCATGGATGTTTGGTTTGATTCAGGTGTGTCGTGGAGAGCTGTTGTTGAAAAACGAGCAGATGAGTTAGGTCATACTCCTGTTGATTTGTATCTTGAAGGTTCAGATCAGCACAGAGGATGGTTCCAATCATCGCTATTAACGTCAATTGCAACACAAGGAAAAGCACCTTATAAGAGTGTTCTTACTCATGGATTTGTATTCGGTGAAGATGGAAGAAAGATGTCAAAATCTTTGGGTAATTATATCAGACCTGATGATATCATTAAAAATTATGGTGCGGATATTTTAAGATTATGGGCAGCATCTGTTGATTACAGAAACGATATTAAAATTGGTAATAATATTGTTGGTCAGCTTACTGAAATCTTTAAAAAGACAAGAAATACTGCAAGATTTTTAATGGGTAATATTTTTGATTTCGATCCAAAGAGTGACTATGTTCAATATAATGATTTAAAACTTATTGATAAATTTGCATTACACAAGTTAAACAAGCTTGTTGCTGAAGTAACTGAAGCTTTTGAGCATTATGAATTTTATAAATATTTCCAATGTTTGCAAAATTTTGCGGCTGTTGATTTAAGTTCATTCTACTTAGATATTGTTAAAGACAGATTATATACAGCAGGCAAGAAATCTTTATCACGAAGAGCTTGTCAGACTGTTTTATATGAAATTTTGCATACATTAGTCAGAATTTTAGCACCTGTAATGCCTCATCAGGCAGAAGATATCTGGCAAAATATGCCTGATATGCACAAAAACGGTGTTATAAGTGTATTATTGACAAATTGGCCAAAAGTTCATGAAGCATGGACTAATGATGCGTTGGATAATGATTTTTCTGAAATATTAAAAGTCAGAGAAGTTGTTACAAGAGCGATAGAGCCATTGAGAGCTGACAAAAAGGTTGGAAGTTCTTTAGAGGTTGCAGTATATGTTAAATCTCCAAATTCAAAAGTTTTGGCAGACAATGCAAAAGACTTGTGTGATATTTTTATAACATCTCAGGCTTATGTATCAGAAAACAAACCTGAAAATGTCTTAAATGAGTATAACGAAGATAATTATACAGTTTGGGTAACAAAGGCAGAAGGCGAAAAATGCGAGCGTTGTTGGAAATATCGTAAACTTGGTGAACATTCAGGTTATGATACAATTTGTTCAGATTGTTATGATGCAATAAATGAATAGTAAGAATCGGGTAAAAGGGAGGTTAAACTCTCTTTTATCTTCTATGCGGAGAAGTGTCCGAGTGGTTTAAGGTGTCGGCCTCGAAAACCGTTGTGGGGGAAACTCCACCGAGGGTTCGAATCCCTCCTTCTCCGTATTTATTAAACAAAAACAGGGAATATCCCTGTTTTTGTTTAATCGAAAATGAAAAAACGGATGAGAACCACAAAGCGGAGCTTTGTCAGGTTCGAGCGGATTTGCGTACGGATGAAATCCGGATAGCGAACAGATTGAGCATAC
>OMPX01000216.1 GCA_900313115.1 uncultured bacterium | reverse complement strand
GTACTCGGTTGAACGTGTCGCGGTCTATTATTGCAGGGTGGCAGTCGTTGACATAGTACATAGGTCTTTCGCCTTTATTCTTAGCTGTTTTATGAGTAATACAGTCAATCGTGTATGTTTTTTTGCAGCAAGCAGTCTCCGATATATTTCTCGTTCTGAAGTATTTGTTTTGTAAGCTTTGCACTCCATTTGCCACTTTTGAGCGTGTTGAATACTTTTTATGTCTACAAATAACAAAACTGCCGCAAGACACACAGTTTTATACACTCATTAAAACCACAGAGTATACGTCTTTTTATTTACTGTATCGTCCAAAGGAAGCCCATAAATGTTGCTTCGTTGGATCGAAAAATGCTGTCGGACAACCAACAAATGTCGCTATTTCAGCAACTTTACTTGCTAACGGTAAACGCGGCGTAAGAGCGGTTGCAATCACTCCAATGGTTGCACAAACCTTTCCTACATTTTCAATAATTCCTTTATATCTCATCGCTTTCTGAGCTTTTGCAATATCATCTTCTATTATCTGCATATCATCATAATTTAGTTCAGAAAAGGCAGTTATCCATCCATTTACTTTTTCTCTATACGCTTTTGCCTCAGTTGTTTGTACCAATTTGATACAATCTGCTAATGAAGAAGCAGTGTATATTCTATCTAGTTTATTAGATGTATATTTTAAAATTTTAACTGCTTTATTTCCTTCCATTACAGGAAGATTTGTATCAACACGTGAGAATTCAGCCATATTTGGATTTGTAGCATTAATTACTGGAGATAATAAATCATTGTGATAAGCAATATTTAATAACTCCGTATATTCTGTAAGTATTTTAAAAACTGGATTATGATAAATGTAGTCTCCCAATTCTATGAAGTGTTCTAAATCGACGCCATTATAATCATCTTTTGGGTCAAGCCCGATTGCTTTGATAAATTGAACATTACTATAATCAAGATTGTATTGATTCTCTAACTCTAAAAATTCATTTAATTTTTCTTTCCATTCGTCAAATATCTCCTTAATCTTTTCTACTGTATAATACTTGATATCAAGTCCTTTTTCTGCCATCATCCATTGAACAATATCTATGTCAAAAGTAATAAATCCTTTCGCATAATAATTGCTTTTTTCATATGGCAAGATAATTTTGTTTTCAATTAGTTTCCCATCCAAACATCGATATATAAACGGATCTACATAAACTGCACCAGCTACAGTAAATTGCTCAAAAATCATTCGAGCAAATTGTAACGAAGGTACGTAATGTGTCACTTGGGCGAAAACGCCATCTGTCATCCCATTTTCACAAATCAACCCTTCTTGTGCCGCTATTGACAGAAAGGCATTTGTCTGCACCTGATCTAAAACAATCCCTTTATACATCAATCATTCCTCCTGAACACAAGCAGTGTAATTTATTTCCCTTCATCAAATAAATCTTGATAATTGTATACATCATAGTTAGCGTATGCCTTCGATTCATAAATCACCATTACTTTACTTAAATTAATACGTCTTCCCTAAATCAAGGCAAGTTAATGTTTTACATGACAATGATAATTATTGATTAATATATTGGTTGGAGTAAACTGGTTTAATAACGAGGCGCAGTCACGCAAGCAGCTTAAATATGCTGTTTATAGGCAAAATGGGAACACTATCTGAAGCTGGAGGTTCAGGTAGTGTTAATCCTATCAAAGAAAAAACTAAACTGATTTGAACTTTAAGGTTAAAATCAGTTTAGTTGTATCATCCATTCTTTATGTGATTGCTTAATTTAACAGCAGATGGAGACTTTTCGTTTTCATCAAGTCCCATTAACAATCTTTGCTTTAGTCCGGCTTCTGATAAGCATTTCTTTAAAGACTCACATTTTTCTTTATAATCTTTAAGACTGTCAGATAATTTTTTGTTTTCTTCTTTTAAACGTTTATAGAAGAAATTGAAAATTGAACAAGATAAAGCAATTATTATAAAAGCAATTGAAAAGAACTGACTAGGATATTGTTTTATTAGAACCCAGTTATTAATTATAAATTCAAAAAATTGTTTGATCCATGTCAACATAACATCATCTACCTTAATTTATTAAATCAGAAACCCTAGCTATTATAGCCTCTTTACTAAAGTCTCTATTTGATAAATCATAATACAATCCCTCAACAATTTCAGAAGTAAAATAACTTACCCTGTCATCATTGTTTGCACAAACGGTAGAAATAATTATGTATGATGCAAACGCATCACTAACAGTACAACCATTTTGTTGAAAAAATATTTCTTCATCGATTTCATTCTTGAATCGAATAGGTTTATACTTACATACCCAATATGCCCACAGTGCCATTTCTTTTTCATGCGACATATGCATAACCCGCCCATTTTCTGAGTGATAATACATATAGTAATCTTTTCGTTGATCAATACGTATGCAAATGCGTGTTATAACTGGCAGCACGGCTTCTATCTCTGCATCTTG
Organism: uncultured bacterium; assembly: GCA_900313115.1. Taxonomy (GTDB): domain Bacteria; phylum Cyanobacteriota; class Vampirovibrionia; order Gastranaerophilales; family Gastranaerophilaceae; genus UBA2883. The sequence goes on along the minus strand of OMPX01000216.1, from coordinate 243 downwards.
GTCTACCGTTCTTGAAAAATCATCCAACAACTCTGAAAACTCATCATAAAAGCTATAAATCTGATCAGGTGTTAACTTATTATAAAAGAAATCTTCTTCTTTGAAACCTATAGGAATCAACTATTATTCCTCCTCGTCATTTATTAAACCATTATGTTTTAAATACTTTTTTGATCCTTTCAAAGTTTTCTTAAACGCATTCTCCTCCCCATCTCTGTTATTAGGTCGAGCTGTATTATTTTG
>OMPX01000217.1 GCA_900313115.1 uncultured bacterium | reverse complement strand
TACTTCTGCCATACTTTATTCCTTTTTTTTTCTTAATCAGATTATATCACGGTTTTGTTATTTCCCCATAATAATTTACTTGTTTACCTTTATATATTTACTTTTATATATTCAGCCCTCCCTTTAAAATCCGATAGTATTTTGTAAGGTTTTAGACTTTTTAACCTTAACTTCTTCTTCTAACATAGCAACAATTTCAGATAAATCATTTATCCCCAAGAAATCAGTTTTCTTTTTAACAGTTGCAAAATCACCTGCCGTCAGGCCCTTTATATTGATATCAGGGTTTTTAATATTAAAGAAATGAGTTATTGCAAGGTTTACCTGCTCTGTTGTCATGAAATCAAATTTAATCTTAAAGGTAAATCTCCTTAAACTTGCCTCGTCTAATGAATCAATAAGGTTAGTTGTGCAAGCAAACGGATACTCATGTGATTCCATCCAAGTAAGCATTTCGTTTACTTGAGTAACCTGCCAACTGTGAGAGGCATTTTCTCTATTTTGTAAAAAACTGTCTGCTTCATCAAATATGAGCATAGCCTTTTTACTTTTTGCTTCTGCAAAGGCTTCTGCAATATTTTGTTCGGTTTGTCCTACCCATTTTGACATCAAATCACTTGCTCGTTTTAAAATTACTTCTATCCCAAGTTGTTTTGCTAAATATCTCAAATAAAGGCTTTTACCTGTTCCTGGCTCGCCATAAAGACATAATGAAAAGTTTAGTTTTCCACAATTTTTAATCTTTGAAGTCAGGTTTCGTATATCAACAGTTGTATTAACAAGACTGCCATCATAGTCTTTCATCTCAAATTCTTTTTTATTTTTGACGTTTTTACTCTTATTAACAACTCTTGACACATTTTCTATAAATTCTTCAAAGTCGTTTTCATCACCATTTATCATTTTTGTAGTCTGTACGGCATTTGATATCAAAGATGGCGGAATATCATAATTTTTATTCAGTTCAATAATTTTATCAGGACTAACTTCAAGTTCGTTCTTCTTTAATACCTTTCTCCAAATATTGAGTCTGGTATCTTCACTCATTTTTTCAAACTCAATACAATAAGTCATTCTTCTTAAAAAAGCAGGGTCAACACCATTTATATTGTTTGTTGTCCATATTACAGGAACTGCGACATTATCTAACAGCTTGTTTAAATACCCTTTTGACGCACTGCCAAACTCTGAAAATCCTCTATTAAGTACATCTTCCGCTTCATCAAATAATATACAGGAATTTCCTTTTCTTGATAAAATATATTGTTTTGAATATAAATCTGCAAGTCTGTCTTTTCTGCTTGCTTCCTCATACATATCATTTCTTTCGGTAGCAACAGCATAAATCGGAAGTTTTGCTGTATTAGCAATTAGTTTGGAAAATTCTGTTTTACCCGTACCAACTCCTCCATATAATAAAATATTTATACCTTTTGTCCGTGTTTTTACTGCAGAAGATAATATATTTACAGCTTTTGTTTTTTCTTGTTTCAGGTGTTCAAAATCTTTTGCATAAAGGGTAGATTTTTCGTGTTCCCCCAGTAATATATCCATGATTTTAGTAACTGAAGTGCATTTTTTGTTATCAAAAATTTCTATAAATTTAGAATTGATGGAATAATCACTTCTTCGTCCCCTATCCAATATATCGCGCATTTGTAAATTAAGTAAAATTCTTTCTTTTCTGCTTGCACGTATTCCTAAATATATATAAGAAAAGGTTTCAAACGGATTGTTACCCAAACAATTAAATAATCTCTCAAACATTTTATTTACTTCCTGAATAGAAAAATATAAAACGGTTTGATATTCTTCTTCGTTTAATTCATAAATATCTCTGATTATATTTAATTGTTTTTCAAATAAACAACTTTTAGGTTTATGAGTTTTTTCATATTTTTTAATTTCTTTTCTCATAGTAGAAATAAACTCTTTTTCTTGAGGTTTTGTATCTACTTTAAGATTCCCATATCTGTCTGTTTTAAACTTTTTACTGTTAAGTTTTAATTCTTCAACAAGAAAATCAAATACTTCTCCAAAATTGTAGCAATCTAAATCCAAAACAGGTAATAATTTATCTAAATACTTAATCATTAAATGTTTTTCATAGTAATTCATAATTTTACACCCCTTTTCATCTGTTTACATTTTTATAATAAAGGGTGAACACGACACATTAGGTCGTGGGTATAAAAATTAAAAAATTAAAAACTAATATCTAAATCACATTTATCAATCCGACAAAATTTGACGTAGTAGTATTTTATTATAATAATGTAGTACACAAAGGAGAAAACTATGTCCACGTCTAAAAAACTTGATGAAATAACCGAACTTGCTTTGTTATTACAAAACAGTTGGCAGGGAATAACAATTGATGAAATGATGGTTAAACTAGAACGCTCAAACAGACGTGCAATAGAACGGTTAATGGAGGTTATAAAAGAAAAGTTTGGGAACAGATTGGAATTAGTTCCACATAAAACTGACAGAAAAAATCATTGGAGATTGAAAAAAGGAAGTATGAATTTTCTGGTAACTTTCTCCGATTTGGAACTATCAAAACTTCAAAAATTATCAAACTCTATAAAAAATGAGGGGGAAAGAAAAAGTGTGCTTGATATTATTGAAAAAATAAAAGCGTTAAATCCTACCAATACTCATGAAACAGATATAGATATTCTTTTGGAATCTCAGGGACTTGCCGTAAGACAATATCAAAAAGAAAATATTGATTCAGATATTATAAATAAAATTGCTTATACATTACAATCAGAACAAAAATTAAAAATATTGTATCTTGACAGTGATTTTACAGTTGAACCCTATGGGATAAAAATAGCGGATAATCATTACTTAATCGGAAAAGAAAATAATAAAATCAAAACTTTTAAGATTTCAAGAATACAAACAGCAGACGTATTAGAAGGTGAATATTTTGACAAAGACGAAGATTTTGATATTCAGGAATATTGTAACCGTTCGTTTGGAGTTTATTCAGGAAAAGTGGAAGAAGTCGTCGTAAAATTTTCTCCTCAAACGGCGGCTGGTGCTTCAAATTATCATTTTCACCCGACACAGAAAGGGAATTTTAACGATGATGGAAGTTATACTTTGACTTTTTATGCAAGTGGTAGTTTTGAAATAGTAACAGAACTCTTAAAATGGCGTGAGGGGGTAAAAGTGATTGCTCCTAAAAGTCTTAAAGAGGAATATGAAAAGACAGTAAAACTTATGTATAAAAATATCATGGAAGGATAAATAATGGATAGAATATTGACTTATGATGCTATGAAAGAAAATTTAAATAATTCTGATATGGATGAAGATCTTAAAGGATATTGGCTGCATCGTCATAATCAGCGTTTAAAACAATGGTGTGATGAACTAAAAGAACGATTAAATAACTATGAACCTTTGTTCAATGATTTAGATACAAGAAGAAGTGTTTCTCCTTCTTTTAATTATCAGGAGCATAATCTAAAAGGCGAAATCTGGAAAGAGTTTCCGCTTGATAAAGATTATACGGTAAGCAATCTTGGAAGAATAAAATATAAAGGAGTTATTCAAAAACAAAAAGACGATAAAGTTCAGTATGTAACATTAGCAGACGCGAGTTTAAGGAAAGACTATATTTATGACTTTGTTGCCTATACTTTTTTAGGCAAAAAAGAGGGTGATGGTATGCATGTCCATCACATTACAAATGACGGGTATTACAATACGGAAGAAAATCTGGTATTATTAACTAAAGACGAACACTCTTATATCCATGGGTTTGAAGTCGGATAGTGGTTGGTATATATATGAACAAAAAAGAATTAAAAGAATTACTTAAACAAGGTAAAAAAGAAGAATTAAAAGTTGCCCTTATAAATGCTTTTAACAAAAAGAATAAACAAAAAAATATAAGTGATGAAGTTTGGAAAAGTAAAAAACTAATAGAGAATGAAAAGGGCTTTAAATTTGCAGGTTTTACAAGACGTAAATATTACTATTATTTTGTAAGTAATATAGGAAGATTTATACTTGTAAAATGGAATCCACAAACAGAATTACAACCTGATAATGAATATAAAACCGAAATTTTTGACAATGAGCATTGGATAATTTTTCAAAATCCTGATACGCTCTGTCTTGATATATCAAGATTAAAAAGAGAATATACAGAACATAAAGATTTTGTATATAATTCTTCTACTCCTTTATATAATTACGTCGGAGATACTTGGCTAAAAGATGAATATGAGTTGGCAAAAAAGATTGCTATTAATAAAAATGACAGAATAGAACTTCATCATATAATTGGCAATAATGCAAATTGTAATACAGATAATTTAATCTATATTCCAAATTCTATTCACGCATGTGTTCATGTAATATTATAGATTTTCTATTTTAAATTTATACATTTCATCGGTATATCAAATTTTTCATTCTCTTTTGACTGAATGTTTATATAATATTGATTATTTTGATAATTAATTATTCTTGGTTCAATATTATAATCTGTAAAATCTTTCATTGTTGCGCGAAATTTTTTATTCATTTTAGACTCTAAATCTTTTTCGGCTTTTGATAATATACGTCCGATATTTGATTTTGCCTGTTCTAATACAGAGTTTGTTTCTTCTCTTACCCTTTCTAAAATTGCAATGATTTCATTATCCATTTAATACACCCTCCCTGATTGCTTTTGCTTCTTCTTTTGCCTTTCTTTTTAGTTCGAGACATTCATCTAAAAGTTGTTTTTTAATTTTGTCAGCTTCGACTTGTATACATTTCAAAAGATACGATTCCGATAATAATCGCCGACTTTCTTTTTTTGCTTTTTGGATAATGTTTTTAGCATATCTTTTTGCTTCTTTTTGTTTTCTGTTCATATTTACCCCCTTCCGTCAATATAAAAAATAGCAGTATCATCTAATTCTTCGTTTAGCTTTAATTCCATTGGAAACAAATTTGGATTTTCTTTTTGTAATTTTGCCTGCATCTTAAAAAAATCGTTATGATTCTTTTTCTTTAATAAATTAATCTCTAATGCGACATGGCATTTTTTATCCAAATTTTTAAGTTTATATATTATATTGTCTGTGTCTTTTAATTTGAATTTCAATTTCTTTTGCATAGTTACCTCCTTTTAATTTCATTATAGAAGCACGATGCGACATCTTTTGTCAGAGTGTAAATATCGGTGTAAATGAGTAAATGCATGTTTATGTATAATATTTTGTACCGTAAAAGATTTTTATTTACCCCTATCTTTACCCCGACCAAATCTGACAGGGGTAAATTTTATAATGGTGTTAAAAGGAGGCAAGTATGGTTGATAAAAAGTTAATAGAAGAAGTTATTGAAGATATGAAAAATTACAATAAACCACCAACATTTGAAACAGGATTCCCTGATCTGGATGATTTATTAAGAATAAGAAATAAAGGGGCTTTGATAACTATTGGCGCAAGACCTGCTATGGGTAAAACATCATTGATGCTTAACATATTAGAAAATCAAATGAAACAAAATAAAAAATGCCTTTTGTTTTCTCTCGAGATGAGCAAACAACAAATTATTTACAGATTACTTTGCTCAAACTCTGAAATTGATTCTTGGAAAATAAGAACAGGGAATATGCTGGATAAAGATTGGGAGAAGATAGAAAAATCATCGTTAGAAATTGAAAAATGGGATTTATTGATGAATGATAAATCGTGTATATCTGTAAAAGAAATAGAAGAATATATAAAAGAGATTAATCCTGATGTTGTGTTTATTGACTATTTACAGTTGATAAATCCAGCCAAGAAAAAAGAAAGATGCTCTGAAATTAATGATATTATGCAAAACCTGAAAAGGATAGCAAACGAAAACAACCTTATTATTTTTGTAAATTCATCACTTTCAAGAAGCCCTGAGCAAAGATGTGATAAAAGACCTATGTTATCTGATTTAAGAGATTCAGGTTCTATAGAGAATATATCTGATATAGTTTTATTTATATACAGAGATGAGTATTATAATTCTACAGATGAAGAAGATGTCAGCAAAAGAGGGACTGCAGAAATTATTGTTGCAAAGAATAATTTTGGATCGTCAGGAACGGTAAACCTTTTGTTTAACAAAAGAATAACTAAATTTTTAAATCCTATAAAAGTAAATTGGGAGTTCTAATGCTGTATTACGATAAGAACAAGGTTTATATTTCAGAGGAATTGTATTACACAATTTACAGAATAAAACGACGTGTAATACTTGCTCCTTGTGATGAGTTAAAAAAGAAACAACAATATATAAAACGTGCTATAAATTGGGTTTATCCTCTAAAAATAGATATCCTTAAATCTGCCGAAATCCATAGGGGCAGGGGTAAATGTTTTGGGAATAAGTGGATACTTAAACTTGATATAAAAGATTTTTATGGCTCTGTCCCTTATGAACATATTAAACAGGTTATGAATAATGTGGCTCTTCGAATAAATAATGTTGATGCAAATTATTACCTGAGAATGACTACAGTTAATGAAAAATTACCAACAGGAGCGCCTACTTCGGCACATATTGCAAATGCATGTTTTCAGCCACTGGATAATTTTATAAGGACATATTGCCGTAATTTTGACATTAATTATTCAAGATATATGGATGATATGACTTTTTCTGCCGATGAAAAGTTTTATCTTAATATGGCTGAAAAATATGTAACCCGACTGTTAGAAGGAAACGGATACTGTCTGAATAAGAAAAAAACTAAATATATTTCTGATAACAAGCAGCAGAATGTTTTAGGGCTTGTAGTAAATGGCGATAGAGTAAGACTGCCAAAAGAGTTTAAACGCAAAATCAGGGCAATGATTCACAGTTATACCCTGTCTAAAAATCAAACCAGTCCTATCGATATAAAACACAGAATTTGGGGAGAAGAAAAAAATGCCCAATTGAAAGGGTATCTTGCTTATATCAGGAATGTCGATACAGAATTTTATAATAAATTACAAAAACAATATAATATATTAAATCTACACAAATAAATATCTAAACTATCATAACTCCTAACGCACAGGATAGAGAACTCTTTATCCTGTGTTTTTTGTTGGTTATTAATCTTTGTTATTCATATTAAATACTAAATTCGGTATTAAAAATTCCCGTGCATTCGAAGTGTATTTTTGTATTTGAGAACTGAAGGAAGTTTGTATTAGTGATACCATTAGTTTATAGGATTAAAAGAGTTTAAGGATAGGGTGTAAAACACAGGTTGTAATATTAAACAACATACTAAAAATTTTGTATTAATATATGGATGCTAAAGTAATATCTAATAATTTAAAATGATTTTACTATTTGATATATAAGAATAACACATAGCAGCATATATACATTTATATATGATCTATCAAAATAATTGTTTCTTAACAAATCTTTACTATACCATAGAATGATTAAGACAATAATTTGTATTGTACATTGTATTAGAAACATAAAATATCATAGGGAGCATAATTATCATTCATTTTAATTTCTACCTTTCGGTTCTTTGGTATTCTTGATCGTGTAAAGTCAGCATGATAATAAAAACAAACGTTTTTATTTCTTTTTGTGCATCTAAACATTTCATTTAATTTATAAATGTATTTATAAACAGATGTTGTAGATATTTGGAAAAATTTTGCAATTTCACTTATAGGCATACCATTTAAGTATAAATACATGGCTAAAACCTTTATATCTGTTGAAATTTCAATTTTATTGTTGTTTGTGAATTGATAGTTACAGTGAGAGCATTTATATCGCTGCTTCCCTCTAATATGACCATCTTTAACACTTTTAAAACCGCATTTAGGACATTCCATATTCGTTTCTCCTTTATCGATTGATACACTTATATTTTATCATTACATGTTGGAAATTTTCAAGTCTTGTATAAAAGATAATAAAAAGAATAGAGTCATACAAGTCTAAAAAAAATATTGACTTTTTCAAGATATAGTTGAATTTCAACTATTGCAACAAATAAAAATCTATGCTACAAAAGAAGTGAAAAAAAGGAGGTAAAAAAAGAAACCATAGATCGAAACCCATGGCTATATAAATTAATCTAAATCTATTCTAATTTAAATTGTACAAAAATTCAACACCCCATGGGCTTCCGATTTAATAAATTTATACCAAACGGCAAAAGAACAGACTTTTGACGGTAGGAGAAAAACGTGCCAAATTTGGCAGAAGTACAGAATTATAGAAAGGAGAAAATACAATGGACGTAAATTTAATAGGTACCTTTAAAAGAAAACTTTTATTTCTAGTTAAAACGAGTGTTTACACTTGTTATCTTTTAGACAACATTATTTTGACGGACGACTTTGATAATAATCAAATTAATGGTTGTTTCGGGGGTTTCTTTACTAAAATAAAAGATTGCACGAATTTTGTAATACCAGGGAAATGTTTATCAAGCAACAATGATTCTAATAAATATTGCGTTTTAACCGAAAATCAAATTGAACTATTGAACTCTCTTGAACAAGGTGATGTTGTGGTTCTTAAAGCAGATATATCTATGCAAACTAGTTATGGTATACATGAATTTTTTTCATATTATTCATGGTTCAAAAATATTGAAAAATATGATGACAAAGACGCCGCTAAAAAAATTAGAAGAATGATTTCAAAAATGAAAAAAAAGGAGGGAAAATAAACTACTATATGCATAGTATATAGGTATATTATGACCATAAAATGGGCAACTATTACTTAATTAAAAGTGAGTGGTAAGTTATAAGAACAAGCATTGTCACTCACAATTAGCCCCCAAAGAATTCTAAAATTTAAACAAATCGTAGGCTACACAGATGATCGGTCAGATAGCCACTCGGAGAAAAACGTGCCAAATTTGGCAAAAGTACAAATACAGAAAAGGAGAAAAACTATGGGTAAATTATTTAATCAAGCATTGAAAAGAGATTTCGGGAGAAAAACTATAATGGAAATGCTAAAACAATTAAAAATTCTTTCGGGAGATGCATTGCAGTTACTTATAATTATTGCGTCATTCGATGAAGGAATAAATATCGATTGGACTGAATTCGAAAAGCACTACAAGATCGGCAGGCGAAGGAGGGTACGGGCACTACAAGAACTTGCTGCAAATGGCTTGTTCTTCATGAACCCTGTTCATGGCGGTGCAGCAAAATTAGTATATGAGTTCTATTTTTGGGGGAAGCCATTATCGCCTGAAGAATTTGAAGAATTTAAATTGAGAATTTAGGGAATTTAACTCCCTGCAATAAGTTGTGTAGGAGAACGGCATTGAACCGTGCTCCTACATGACACTCAACTCAGAGAAAAAGAAAGGATAAAACATGGGGAAATTATATAATTCTCGTGTCAGAAAAGGTTGGACTGAGAACTACACACAAATATACAATGATTTAATCAACAAAAAAAAGTCGGGTTTATCCATTGAAGCCCGTATGCTGCTAATAATCGTGCTCTCGTTTAAAAACGGGTGGGATATCCATTGGGATTACTTTGAGAAAGAACAAGGGTTTGCTAAAGGCAGACGCTTGAAGGCACTTAAAGAATTGAAAGAAAAAGGATACTGTATTGTACACAAATATAAGCCGTCAAAAAGTTGGCAACACGATTATTATTTCTTTGGATATCCCCTTCTGCAAAAGGAACGAAAAGATATAATTCAAAAGATAAAAGGAGGAACATATAGTGAAGACAAATAACTACGAGCACAATTCGGGACGGAAGAAACATACTACTTCAAATAAGGATTCTAAATCTAATACCTTTAAACAAGAATGCTTAAAAGTATGTGATATTAATAAGAATATCCTAAACAATAATAAAATAAACAATAATATAAAAAACAATACGCTATTAGCAGAAACAAGTTTCTGCTTGCCGTCTTCTTCTAAATCTTTAGAATCTATAGATTCTAGTAATCCATGTAACCATGATACATGTTTTCATGATACATGCTTACAAGACTCCCACAATGGCTTAACTTTCAGGAAAAACATAAACTCTCATGATTCTCACGGCGAAAACGGCGGGGAGGCCAATGTGGCAAAACACACTCCCTGCGGTGCGGAAGAGTGTGCTAACGGCGTGGGACACCCGATTGATAGGGTAAAGATGTATGAAGAAGAAATAAAAAAATTATCAGAACGCTCTTCTAATAATAAGGAAATGAATGATCTCATAGAAGAGATGAAACAAGAACTAGAACGATATAAGGCAGTATTAAAACGAGTAGAAATATTAAATGAACGGGAACGGGAACGAGAACGTAAAGAAAATGAACGAATAAAATGGGAAAAACGAATTCATAGCAAAATCGACATAGATTACAGCGATAACGCAAAATTGAATGAAAAATTCAAATTGTTTATCACAAATCTGCGTGAATTAGGGTTTAAGACAACCTATAACACGTATACAAAGTATTCTCAACAATTAAACAAATATAAAACCGAAGAAGAGAAGATGGAGGCATTAACAATTGCTATATGTTGGGGTACGCCTACTCTTGAGTTCGAGTTAAATAAAGATCCTAATCCAAGAAAAAAAAGATATAAAAATAAACAAAAGAAGAGATAGATATTAATTACACACATAAGAATATAAAAAATAAGGAGGAATATTATGGAATATAAAGAGAAATACATAGGAATCATTGAAAAAACAGAGAATGCAAATGAATATATAATAAAGAATTATATTCCTAAAATTCAATACTTTAATTATTCGGAGGATACATCATTTATTTTTATTGAGGATAAAAATAAAATAATTGTGCAACACCGAAGGGAAAAATTAAAGGATAACGATGTCGTAACTTTTGACCTTTTTTGTAAGGATATATTTTCCCCTTTTAAAAATTATAAGATAAAAAATTTAGTAAAGTATGATTCCATAAGCAGTAATAAATTGATTTCAAAATCAAGCGATAGAGATAAAATTTTATTCGAAATGATTAAAAAAAACACTTATTTTGAACAAAATTTAAAGGAAAGTTTAGTCGAAAGTAGGTATGAATATATCCTTTTTGAGAATTCAAGGATGTTTGCGGATGTTTTTAATTCTTGTTTAAAAATTTCTGAAAAGAAAGAAAAATTCCCGATAAGAGATCTTATATCTACGATTCCATACTCTTATGACCAAATAAAAAATATTATAAAGTCTTTAATTATGTTAGGTTATTTGGAATTCGCTGAAACACTTGATCGGGTAATAGTTAGAGAACGCTTATATAAATTCAATAAAAGTGTTTTAAGAAATAAAGTTGTTATACAAAAGGGGAAAGAAATTTATACAACGGTTAGGTTAAGTCAAGAAAAGACCGATATACAAAATGTATTATCTGAACGATTTATAATTGAAAATTTTGACAAGTACGCAAAACCTTATTATGAAATGGATAACGAGTGCAGAACCTATTTAAATGGAAGGTGCCCAAAGTGTGATTCAAAAGAAGTAACAGGCAGTAATTTAATAAAAAAAGGAATACTCTACTATTATGAGGGGAAATGCCATAAGTGTGGTTGTAATTACGTAGAATATTATAATGCTTACTATGTAGGCACATGTAGCAAAAAAGACGATTTGATACAAAATCTTGAGTGTTCGCATGAAGATAATGATTTAATTAAATGTGAGAGTATTTGTCCAGACTGTAAGAGTCAAAATATAGATATAAATGAAACTGATTATGTTAATAATTATAATTTATTTGCAAAAAAGTGCAAATGTAATGAATGTGGGCGAGAGTTTCTTGAATGGTATGCATTAATTCAAATACTCACAACATATTATAACGAAAATAATGAAGAAGTAATAAAGAAGAAATACTATGTCTACATGTGATAATAATAGAACATTTTAAGAATTAATAAATTCTATAAAATTAAACATGAAGGGAGATATCCTTCTCTATCTCCCATTTTTTCAAAATAAGACTTAGTAAATAAAGTCGAGATTATAGATAGTAATAGCGTGGGTTGGAATTAAGAAACTTACCACGGTGAAGAAGTAATAGAAAGGGTAAGGAATGGAAGAAATTATTTCCAACAACGAATTCTGCAATGATGCAGATACAAAAAATACCGTAACATTAAAAGAAGCAGCCGATATATTAGGTTTAAAATATCATACTGCAAGAAACCTAATGTTGAATAATTCAAAAATTGGATACATAGATTACGGTTGTAAAAGATTGTGGTTACGAGACGAAGTAGTGAAATACAAACTAGAGCATTACAACCACCCTAGTGAATAAGTGGAAAACCGTAGGTACTAATGCCGTAGTTATATAACTATGCAACATTAGTACCTGCCAAACAAAACTTTATTAATAGGAAAGTAGATTAGAACAAAAAATAAACACGGTTGAAATAACGATGGTACCGCGTTAATGTCTTCCGTATTGAAATATAAATAAAAAGGAGAAAAATTATGTCAGTAGGTAAATACTTCACAAATAAAGCAAAGACAAAAAGTAAATGGTGGTTTGTAACAAGAGTAAAAACAGGCGAATTTGACAGATTCGGAAATCCAATAACAAGGCAAATTCGTAAAAAAGGATTTGCTACAAGAGAAAAAGCAAAAGGAGCAGAAAGAAAATTCCTGAATGATTACGACAATAATAAGGTTGAAACAAATAAAGATTTAACTCTTGGTGATATATCTCAATTATT
>OMPX01000219.1 GCA_900313115.1 uncultured bacterium | reverse complement strand
AATGCTTTTATCCGATATCTCCGGCGGATTGATGGCTCGTATTGCTTTGTGTGCAATATCGCGCAAAATATATTGGTTTTTGCCATCACGAAGATTATCCACCTCATGGCGCGGGATATAGGTGTATCCCATATTTATCAGTTGCAAAATCGCCGGAATTTGCGAACTGCTTGCTTCATCAAAATTCGGAAGAATATGATTCTGTGTCATTTTTTGTTCTCCTCTTTTTCACAAGATTTAGAGGCTTCATTACAAAACTCTGCAATCTTTTTTGCCAACTCGCGTCTATCTTGAATATTCAAAAGTCTTTCTCTTTCAAGTTCTAAAGAATTAAGGCGACACTTTTTTTCATAATCAGACAAATAATAATTGTTTTGAATACTAGCCATTTGGTTGTCAAAGTATTGTTCTATCTGCTCTCTGGATTGTTTTATATTTTGTTCTAACACAGATTTTAAAAAATCGTTTACCATATTAATTACCGCCATTTTGAGCTCCTTTCATGATTATTTCACCCGGCTGAGAAGATGTATCCGGCGACATTATTTCTATAATTTCTTGTGTTTGAATTGTTTGCCTGTTGTTCCAAGTTTGTATAGCAAAAATAAGGATTGTTACAAAAATTCCCAATATTACCAACCAGTTTGTTGTCATAAAACGGCTTTTAGCTAACAATGCTTCTCGTTCTTTTTCGCAACCTTCAAAACTTTTGTTGCCTTTTTTGTTATAAGGATAAAAAAACAGACAATCATTTTTATCATTCAGAGTTGAAAGCTCTTTTTCTTTATCCTTAAAATTCCATAAATTATGCCAGCACGATAAATAATCAGCATCTGGAGCTTTCAGATGTGGTGACATCCCAAAAATTTCCGTCAATGGAAAAGTATCGGCAGGTGCCATTGATTGTGTTTGCAAATAATCAAGTACGCAAGGTCCTCCCAATTGCTCGTTATACATTCCCTTTTTCATATTATCTAATTTTTGATTATATTCTTTTTCCCACTTTTTCTGAGCACGTTTTTCTGCGTTTAAAAATGAAAAATCCATGGATAAAGCTTGCTTACGATTTTCAGGATATAAAAGTTCTTTTGTATTGTCATCATAAACACCCCCACACACATAGAAACGTTTGTCCTGACATCTCATACAAAAAGCACAATTTAAACAGCATTTTTTCATAAAATTACCTTTATTTCTTTTCAAACTCTATGGTTTTATAATATGTTGCTAAATTATCGATTATTGATTTCACATACTTATCAATATCCTTATTTTCAGAATAATCAGCAGGAAGAACGACATTGACACGATTGGCTTCGATTAATTTAAGAGCTTTTCCCTTCTTTCCCTTTTTCTTCGGATTATAGACAGCAATAGAATGTCCTCCTTGCATTTTAACCATTTTCATACACGGAATATCCGTATCACCATCACCAATATAAATCATATTTGTAAATGGTATAGGACGTTGTTCAGGTGCGACATACTCATTAATTTTGCTATTATCATTTATATCTTCACAACCTTTGTTAATACGAAATAAAAACTGAGTTTTACTTGTGTAATTAATAACCATAGCCGGCCACAAGGCTCCATCATTATTGTCATAGATAAATGACGATGCGTAAATCTTCTCAAAATGTTTTTTTATTTTGGTTCCTTCTAACATTTCTAATAAGCCAGAAGAAATGATATAGTGTTTAAGCTTAATTCCCTTAGATTCAGCATATTTGTTGATTTTATCAAACCATGTCTCCACACCGTCAAATAGTTCAATATTTTTTCCATATTTATTTAATGCTTTTTTAGTAAAAGAAGTTTTGTTATCTTGGGCTGTTTTGAGCATATGGTACATGTAAGCGGTGATTTGGTCTGCGTTGTTGTCCTTTGCAAATTGATTTGATTCATTCCAAAACTTTTGCGGAGTTTGTTTTATATGGTCCATAAAAGCGTAATCTTGCATGTTTTTAGGGGAAAGAGTTCCATCAAAATCATAACATATTGCCATAGGTATTAGTTTTTTGCTCATTATATTTCTCCTTAATTCACTTTCACTCTGATTTGGCCGGTGAGGAGCTGTTGCATCAGGCCTTTCTTTTGCTCCTTCAAAGCTTCTAATTTTTGATTAAGTAAGTTAATTTCATCATCTGCCGTTGATAAAACATCAGCAATTGCCTGTTGCTCTGATGTATCGGATGGGATATAGATTTTCATGTTTTTTAAAAATTCACCATAAAGGTGTATAATAGTAATCCCTTGCGCAAGTTTTGCAATATCAAACTTGTAAGCGTGCGTCAAAAGATAGGCAAAAAAGATGGAAGATACTTCTTTTTTAGCTCTAAGAATATTGATATCACCACCCAATAAAACTTTTTCTTTAAGTAAAGAGGTTGCATTTGCCAAATCAATCCCTGTTGTTGTCGTGGAAGCAGGAATTAATATATCGCCTATTTGTGATAATATACCTTCACATTGGTTTGTCCGACTTTCTACATCTTTTATAACTTCTGAATATTTTGTATAAAGCTCACCGTATAAAATACATTTATTTAAGCCATTATCATCCAGAACTTCTTTAGATAAACCTTGTCCTTTTTTAATATTAAATATTTCACCCAATTTAACTTCTTTCCATGGTTGGGTGAAGCCGGAGAGGCGTGTTTTGCCGGTGAGGAGTTTTTGCATCAGACCTTTTTTGAGGAGTTTTTTCTGCTCTATCAAGTTAGATAACTTTTCAATCGCCTCGTCCCACGTCCCCAATATCCCTGCAATCTTCTCCTGCTCAGCAAGAGGAGGAAGAAGAACTTTTAATTGACCAAGTCCATCTTGATCAATAGTTGTCATAGTTGTCGTTTTAGATAATTTCATAAATTGCATTTTAGCTATGGCTGTATTGCAATACGCAAAAAGGTAATAAGGAATAACTAATTGATCATTAGGCCGTATACGCATAATGTGGCAATCAAAAACGCATTTGGAGTTTTTTGTTGGCACAATATTGCACTGTGCAATACCTTCTAATTTTAGTGACGATCTTGTAAATAAAAGATCCCCAGTGATGGTTTCATAACGTCTTAATTCGTCTTCGGATACATCAAGCAAAGAAAGATGATTGATATCTATTTTATCGCTATATAAATCAACCACATTAATCAAAGGAATACCTTTTCCAACTTTCGTTGGATTATTAAAAATACCATTCATTATCCCTTTAGAAGATAATGAATTAAGAAACACAACACTCCATCCCTCAGGTATTTTTTGATTATTTTGCATGGACTTTATTCCTTCTTTTGGTAATTTCTGTCATTTTAACCGTAAATGAACAGTATAATTTCAACACAAAGTAGCCAAAGATAAATATAATTAAATTTGATAAGAACCAAAAAAACAAAATGTTTCTTAAATGATTATATTTATTATTTCCATTTTTAATCAATAATGTTTGAACATTATTTGTTCCATTTTGAATTTGATTTATTGAGACATTTGATGTGATTTGTTGTAAATTATTCCCAACAATCCAATCATAAATATCAGTACAACAAACAATAGCTGTTAAAATTCCGGATATAATCCCAATTATAATTGAGATGTTCATAATACTTAATTTAGATTTTTGTGGATTATTTTTTTGCATTATTTTCTCCTACAACCTTATAACTCTTTATTCAAAAGTATGTGCCGGTAAAGTTATTATATGAGTTCCTAGATTTAATGGAGCTAAATTAAATCCACAAAAAGGAAATTCTAAACCTTTGGGTGTTATATTCATTAAATCGCAATATAATTGAATACCTGCTTTATTACTCCATCCTCTTTGGAAATAACCGCCTACACCAGCATCATTTGAAGATGGATCGTTTATGATGTCTCTAACCAGCTTTGGTGAAAATTTTCCAACTTCTTCATATTTTTTATCTAATAAGCTCTTACCTGTACCAATGGCAAAATACGGTATTTCAGAAATTCTTATTTCTTCGACTTTCATTGTCAGATGATCTGTTACAATTGGAGTAATGTGAAAAGCTTTAAAATTTTTTTCTTGCCAACAATAACCAAATAAAACCAATTCAACAAAAGATTTTTCTTCCAGTAATTCTGCAAAGTTTTGAGTATAACTTTGCAAGGTCATTGCTGCAAGATTTGATATACTCTTAATTGATGGAATAGTATTTTCATACCCTGGTATAGGTTGAAAATGTTCGCATAAATGACTAATGAGAGCATAGGTAACCATTGCAACATTTAAGTTTCCCGCAAAAGTAAAACCTATTGAGTGATTAATTAAAGGTTGATGATTAATCAGCGAATACCCTAAATCGTAAGAAAGGTTTAATTTTAAAATTTTCATAGCGTGTGGAGTTAATTTTCCACATTCTCCTGTTATTAAACTGTCAGCACAGCATCTAATGCCCGTAGAATTGGAATCTATTTTATCGTCATGAAAATATATAACAGAAAGAGTCATTAAATTTTATCCTTTATTAGTTTTTGCTGCAAAATAACATCTTTTGAAACTCATCAAAGGCTTCTCCCTTTAGCTGTTCATAAGCAACATACATTGGAATATTTTGCGTAATATATACCAATGAATTAGTGGCATGCACAACATCCAATGCTTCATATTTTACAACAGAAATCTTCGTTAAACCAGAAAGCTCTTGTATCGATTGCCCATAGCGATTTATGCTTTTTTGTAACTGTGCAACGATTTGATTT
>OMPX01000220.1 GCA_900313115.1 uncultured bacterium | reverse complement strand
TTATACCTGAAAACATTAACCCAACTGTGATAGTTCCGATTTTCCCCATTATCTAAAACTCCTAAACTTGTTTTTAATAAAAGTATTTTAGTATAAAAAATAAGTGCGAATAAATGTTTTTATCGTATTATTAAGAATTGTAAACTTCAGTTATTCAAAAAGTCAATTTTCAAAAACAGAAATACTTTATATAAATGTAAGCGGGATTTAAGGGTAAGATTTCAGTTGAGAAAAGTAAGATTAAATTCAGTTTACCACTAAACTAAGTTAAGTAAACGGAAACAGTTAAAACTGCCCGTTCCAAGAATTAAGTTGCGGTTTTCTTTGATATTCATATTCAGTTTAAAAAGACAAATGACTAGCCACCATTTGTCTTTTTTAGCATTAATATTATGTAATTTAAAAAACTAAACAAAAAAAAACCGCTCTTGAAGAGTGGTTCGGAATTTTTTGTATTAATTCCTCGTGTGTAGAAGGTTAGTGTGTGTAGTTTGTGTGTTTGTATGAAAGGTTTGTATATTTTCGTCTTATGTATATATAAAGTTTATATATATATCCTAATTTCACGCTCTATATTTTTTGTTACATCTGTTTACACTTTTTAGGTAAAACAGCGCAATAAGCGATATAGACGAAAATGTATACTAATGGATAAATGTATTCTATAATCAAATCCCCTTACTTTCAGTTTAATTCATGTTTTGATTCTCTACAACCCTAAAATTTATCATGTTTTACAAATATTCATAATATATTAAACTGTTTTTATTTTTTCTAAGTTTAGAAGTTGAACATTATCTGTTTTGTAAAACATTTTTGAAGCTTTTTTGAAAGCATCAGGGTTTGCACTAACATAAAATTCTTCTGTTCCTTTAGAGTTTTTTGAGTTTAACAAATCTGATTTTTCTAAATCATTTTTTATAAATTCTACAAAAAATTGAGAAGGATCTATAAACATATCTTTTGGAGCATATTGTGACAATACATCAATAAGATATGGATAATGAGTACAGCCAAGTATTATTTTTTCAGGGTTGTGTTTCATCATTTTGTCTAAATCTTTTTTGATGATATCAATATTTTCTTGTTTTGCACTTGAATTGGATTCAACTATACGCACCCATTCAGGACAAGCTTGAGAGAAAATTTCCATATTTGAATTATATTTGTGAATCTCGGATTCATATACACCGGAGTTAATAGTTGAAGAAGTTGCAAAAATACCTAATTTCTTAATACTTAAATCGGCAATAATTTTTGCACAAGACTGAATAATAGGATATATTTTAAAATCATATTCATGTTTTATAACAGGATAGGTTGATGCAGAAGTCGTATTACATGCCATTACAACTGCTTTTACACCTTTTGATTTAAAGAAGTCGAACACATTTCTGGAATAGCCGACTAACTGTTCTTTTGTTTTATCTCCATAGGGTGAATTTTTTAAATCTCCAAAAAAGATACAATCTTCTGTGTCTAAAAGTTTTCTGAATTTTGAATAAACAGTCAGCCCACCGACTCCTGAATCACAAAACCCTATTTTATTGTTTTTATCAACATTTTCTGTCAATTTTAGAACTCCTATTTACCCCTATTTACCCCTACTCCTATTTGTTGTTTTTGAGATACTCAACTATACCTTCTGCAATCCCCTCTGCTGTAGCTTGTTGTCTCTGTGTAGAAATAAGTTCGTTTCTTTCTGCCGTATTTGAAATAAATCCTATTTCTACCAAAATGGCAGGTACTGTAGTATGGTTTATAACATAAAAACGAGATTTGAACAAACCACGATTTGTTGTGTTTGTGATTTTTTTAATAAGATGTCTGTGAACGTAGTCGGCAAGTTCTAAACTGTTTTCATGATAATAGTGTGTTTCAATTCCTTTAGGACTTTCCGAGTTACAAGAATTTACGTGAACACTTACAAATAATGCAGGATTTATTCCTTCAGTATAAATAGTCCGGTCTTCTAATGATACATAAGTATCGTCTGTACGTGTCATATAGACTTTGTATCCTTTTTTCTGCAAAATAGCTTGCAACTTTTTCGAAACGGATAATGTAATATCTTTTTCAAAAATATTGTTTCTTAAAGCTCCGCAATCCTTACCTCCATGACCGGGGTCAATTACGATAACATCAGCATTTTTATCTTTTGTATATTTTGGTTTTGCAGTGATTGTACCTTCTTTTTTAGCTAAATCTTTTGTCTGAGTTTCTGTTAACACAGGTTCAATTTGTTTTTGCTCGCACGTTATTTTAAATACTTTTCCGTCAGGGGAAATAAATGTACTTATGTTTTCTCTGTTTTGTTCGGGAAGTCTTAATCTCATTCCTGTTGAAAGCAGATGCATAGATAAATCAGAATAATGAGTATTTTTCTTTACTGATTGAAATTGACTATCATTATATTTTTCGGCATTCAGAAAATAAATAAACAAATATTCTGAGGTTCTTTTGACTGCATAACAGAGTGGTTTATCAAATTCGATTATAAAATTTTCCTGTTTTCCTGATTTTTGAAAATTAAATTTCACAATATTTGCTTTTTTATCAGAGATATGTGTTGTAAGAATATTTTTCGGATTTGCAAGAATCATAGTTTGACTGTCAGGGTGGTAAACAGGAATATATTGTGCTGCTGTTTCGGAAGTGACAACCATACGTGTTGTTGTCGGATTAAATTGAGCAATTTTTAACTTATCACCATTTACAAGATTTATTTCCGTATTATGTAATTCTGGATTTATGATAGTATTCGGCATATCAAAAACCATTCGCATCGGATTAGGCAATAAAAACGGTTTTTGAATAGCTTCTGCACCTACACCAACCAGTCTAAAGACATTGTCTAACACCTTTGCCTCTGCTAAATAATATTTGCTTCTTAACCTGAAGGTTTTTGATAAATCTTCTATGACTACATTTGTGTATACTTCTTGATTTCCATAGTTTGAATTTGCAAAAGCCTGATGGATTTCGTTCATAGAAGTTTTATTTATATTTGATACATTTACAACAGGTGTTTCATTTTTTTCTATATTTTTTGTTGTGATAGCAAGAGTTTCTCTGTAGTCTTTTGTATAGGCATCTGATTCTCTATATGTATTCACATAATAATTCATGTTGTATGGTTGAATTGGGGTAATCGTAACCAGCAAATTATTATTGATGTTTCCTATTTTAAGGTTAGCAATATTATAGTTATCTTTAAAAATAAGTGTTATAACAGTATTTTGTCCATTTTTTGCAATTTTAAAATCTTTTAAATATCCTTCAGAAAAATTCAATTCCTCAGGCTGAATATCAAATTTGGAGTTAAGTAATTCTAATTCCACTCCATTTGTATTTTCGATTTTTGTGTATTTTAAATCATTTGTAATAATATTTTGAGAAGAAGTTTTTATCGGAACAAATATAATTGAATTTGAAATATCAAATTTGATTGGCTTAATTTTATAAATTTCAGAACAATTAGCATGACTAAACATAAATGAAGTCATGAAAAACAAAAATAATATAAAAATCTTTTTAATTAAGGTTTTCACTAAATAGTAGTCCCACTCTTCCCTTTAATATTTTATAACAAATATCATAAAATATCTCAGAATTTACAATTATTCATGATTATTATCTAATACAAAGTGTCTAAATTACACTTAAAAATAAACCGTATGATGTATTTTTGCTATAATTTTAAGATAATTTTTAATTTTTTAATTGGCTTGTATTTCAATATTCATATATATCATAGGCATATTATAATAATAAAAATTATTGTAAAATTTTGTTATTTTTTATTTGCAAAAATTTTAATTATTTGATATTATAAACACGTACTAAATTATTTCAACAGTGCTACAAAAAAATCAAGGAGAAAAAAATGAAATCAAATTTAGAAATGCAAGATCAAATCATCGAATCAGCAGGTATGATTTACAACTATTTATCTTCAAAAGGTGAAGTTACTTTAAATAAAATGTCTAAAGACTTGGACTTAGAACAAAATATGATTTCTATGGGTCTTGGTTGGTTATCAAGAGAAGATAAATTATCTTATACAAGAAAACCAAAATCAGTTACAGTTAAATTGGTTTAATTTATCTTAAATATGATGTAAAAAGCAAGGGTATCTTTACCCTTGTTTTTTTGTTTTAATAGTTTTGAAAGGATACATTCAGTATGGATATAGAACAATTCAGAAAAGAGATGGCAGAACAAAAAGAAGTTATTGCAGGCGGAGAATTATCTCAAATGTTTCATAAGTTTAGTCAGGAGGCAATGAAGATAACTTCTCAAATAAATAATCAATACAATACTCCTGAAAGATTAAGAGAACTATTTTCTGAATTGACAGGGAAAAAAGTTGATGACAGTTTCGGACTTTTCCCGCCGTTTTATACAGATTGCGGAAAAAATATAACCATAGGTAAAAATGTATTTATAAATGCGTGTTGCAGATTTCAGGATCAGGGCGGAATAACTATAGGCGATGGCTCATTCATCGGTCATAATATAACAATAGCGACTTTAAATCATAATTTTAATCCTGAAAGAAGAGCTGATATCAACCCAAAACCTGTAAAAATCGGTAAAAATGTTTGGATAGGTTCTGATTCAACAATTCTTCCGGGGGTAGAAATTGGTGATGGTGCGATTATCGGGGCGGGTAGTGTTGTAACAAAGAGTGTTCCTGAAAATTGTATTGCAGTTGGGAATCCTGCAAAAGTGATAAGAAAAATTAATGTGTAGTTTTGTATAAAAAAACAGGTCAGACTAGCAAATTATCTATTTACAGGTTATTTATAAATATCAAACCAACAAGGAGATATTATGCAAATTTACCCTAGCCAATGTTATAGACCTGTATTCAGAGGTGATAATTCAAAAAATTCGTGCGGTGCAAAAATAATTACCGAATATCGCAATGAAAATACAAAAGATATTGATATAGTGCCGACGATAGATGTAATCAGAAAGATTAATAATGAAGATAAAAAAGTCGCTCTGGCTGTTGAAAAAGAAATTCCAAATATTGCAAAAGCAGTAGATGTTATAGCAGAACAGTTTAAAAAGGGCGGAAGATTATATTATTTTGGGGCAGGAACATCGGGTAGATTAGGTGTATTAGATGCATCTGAGTGTCCTCCGACATTTGGTGTTAAACCTGATATGGTTCAGGGAATTATTGCAGGCGGTGACAGAGCAATAAGAAATGCTGTTGAAGGTGCTGAAGATAATTATGATGCAGGAAATAATGATGCAAAAGTTTTGGGAAAAGATGACGTATGTGTAGTGATTTCTGCAAGCGGCAACCCAAAGTATTTAATGGGCGTGTTGGATAAGGCAAAGGATAGAGGTGCAAAAACAATCGCAATTACTTGCAATCCAAAAGGTGCTATTTTAAATGAAGCAGATAATGGTATTTGTGTTGTGGTTGGACCTGAGGCAATTACAGGTTCAAGCAGAATGAAGGCAGGAACTGCTCAAAAAATGGTTTTAAATATGTTGTCAACAGGTGCAATGGTTAAAACGGGTAAAACTTATGAAAATCTTATGATTGATGTTATGCCTACCAATCTGAAATTACGAGACAGAGCATCAAGAATTGTGTCTGAAATTGCTGATGTTGATAAAGAATATGCACGACAAAAATTAAATGATGCCGACTGGCGTGTAAAAACAGCAATAACAATGATAAAAGGCGATATGGATAAAGATGAAGCAAATGAATTGCTTGAACAAAATGACGGGGTTTTAAGAAAAGCTCTAAATACTCTGGCATAAGGTGATTTAATGGATAATATATCATTCACATCGAGAATAAATTTTGTAGATAAAAAAACCTTTGAAAATTTCAGAAGGGGTACTTATATTGACTTTCGTCCCGATAACGATTTATCATTTTTAGATTTAAAAAAAATAAGAGAGATAGAAAAAGAATTGGGAAGTAAAATCAATCATCCGCGATTAGATGTGGTAAAGGCAGATGAATTTAGTACAGACTCTGTCAGAACTTGTACGGCAGGTAGTGTTGTCGATACCGTAAATGGTGAAGCAGCAGGATTTCATACATACGATTCTTTGTCTAATTTTGAGCATGTTGACGATATATTAGACAACCTTTTTTGGCGAGTTAAAAACCCTGACAGAGCATTTTTAATCGGAAGTAAAAACTTGAAAGGCTCAGAATTTTCTTGTCCGATTTTTCAAAAACTATACGAAGGCATCGCAAAACATGTAAAAAATGTAACTATTTTTAGAGAACACTTGTTCCCATTTTCTGAAAGTGATTTTCATTATTCGCTAAAGAATGACACGTTGACTATAAATTCAATGTATAAACCACTAACTGATTGGAGAGAGTTTGATATAAAATCGAAAGAAGATTTGAATAAATGCTTTAAAGAGATTAAAGTTGCAGACGGTGATATTGTAACTTTTAACGGGAAATAAATTTTATATTAGTTTATTTATCACATTTACCCCTACACATTTACCCCTAC
>OMPX01000222.1 GCA_900313115.1 uncultured bacterium | reverse complement strand
GAAAACTTCACTATGGGACAAAGATGCCTACGCAATAATGGCATACAACGGCGGTTGGTTTAGTGTTGTTAATTGGAAAAAGAATTTGAAATATGAAGATTTTGATGATTTCATAGAAAAAATACCATATCCTGAAACACAAACATACGTAAAAAAAGTTTTACGCAGTTATTGGTGCTACTCAAACATATACTAAACCTAGCCCATACTTTCGCCAATAGTATCAACTGCCTCAACACGGATATCAGTAATAAGTTCCGAATAAGAAATTACAACAATTGTCGGAATGTGTCTTTCCAACAATTGGAACAACGGCAATCTGATACGAGGTGAGCATAATATAACAGGTTGTTTCCCGATATTTTGGTGGGCTCTCATCAATGTCATAGCAGTAGATTCAATAAGGTCCTGAACCTGCATAGGGTTAAGCAGGAACATAGTGCCCAACTCTGTTCTTTGACAACTGTCATCAAGCACTTTTTCCCATTCAGGAGAAAGGGTAAGCGCATACAATATGTTATCTTCCTGAACATTAGTAAGACAAATTTGACGACCAAGCGCTGCCCTTAATCGTTCAGATAAAATATCCGGTTCTTTTGAGAATCTCGCATAATCACACAAACGCTCAAATACAAAGATAATATCCTTGATAGAAACTTTTTCTCTGATTAAGTTTACAAAAATCTTTCTTAAATCAGATGTAGAAATAATTGCAGGAACTAAGTCGTTAACAAGAGTAGGGTCTTGCGAACGTACAAGTTCCATAAGTTTAAGAACGTCAGTTTTAGTCATTACTTCATCAACGTGTTTACGAACACATTCCTGCAAGTGTGTAACAAGAACGTCTGTTGCATCAACCGCAGTAACTTGTTTTGTTGCCTGAGCATCTTCTGCGCTAACCCAATAAGCCTGAGTTTGATACGTAGGGTCAACCGCAATAATTGCATCGTCAGGAACACTTTTACGAACAGCATCCCATTGATCGGCAATAACCATATATTTACCGGGGTATACATATCCTGTCGCAACTGTATTTCCACGAATAGAAATCATGTACTCATTAGATTCAAGTGCTGATGAGTCCATAATACGAATATTCGGAATAATATAACCAAGTTCATCAGTAACTCTTTGACGCAAAGCAGCAATTTTTGCAAGTAATTGCCCTTCCTGATCAGGATCGGCAATAACCAAAAGCCCTGCACCTACTTGCAGACTCAATACATCTACCCCCAAACGCTCATACATCTTGTTCGGATTAACAAGATCCTGCATATTTTGTCGTACATTTTCAAGTTGCCCTAACTGTGACTGAACGTCTGCATTGATAAGTACAGAAAAACCTGCAATAGCCAAACCTATTGAGAACAATAAGAATGGGAAGAACGGCAAACCTGTAATTGGGCAAGTAATTGCAATCAGGAATAAGAATGCTGATGCAAAGAATAGCGAATACGGTTTACTCATTATCTGAGCAGTCAAATCTGAACCTAATGAAGACGCATCCGCAGAAGCACGGGTCATGACGATACCTGCTGCAATTGACATCAAAAGTGAAGGTACTTGAGAACACAAACCATCACCGATAGTTAAGATTGTATATTTGCTAACGGCATCTGCTATAGGCATCTGCTGCATTGCACAACCAATAATCAAGCCACCTACGATGTTAATAATTGTAATAATGATACCTGCCATGGTATCACCTTTTACGAACTTCATCGCACCATCCATAGAACCGAATAAGCTTGATTCTCTTTGCAGATCTTCACGCTTTTTAACAGCTTCTTCCGGAGATATCAACCCTGCATTAAAGTCAGCGTCAATAGTCATTTGCTTACCCGGCATAGCGTCCAATGCAAAACGTGCTGATACTTCGGCAATACGTTCAGCACCCTTTGTGATAACCATAAACTGTACAACTGTGATAATAAGGAAGATTACACCACCTACAACCATATTACCACCTGTTACAAAGTGTCCGAAGGCTTCAATAACTTCACCTGCCTCACCTTTTGCCAAAATCAAACGTGTTGAGGCAATAGACAACACAAGCCGAAACATTGTACCCAAAAGAATAATAGTAGGGAAAGCCGCTAATTCCAAAGGTTTTTGAATATACAGTGAAATCATTAAAAGCACAATACCAAGAGTTATATTTAATGAAATAGAAAAATTAATAACCCAAGTAGGCATTTCCATTAGCAAAATCAATATTAAAATAATGACGAATATCGCCAAACATATTTCACTTATCGGTTTGCTGTCTGCTGCCACTATTCCATACTCCTTAGTGCATTTTGAACAATATCAAGTTGTGCCTCTATACTGGCATCTACCATACCATTGTTTGTTTGTACGATACAACCGCCTTCCGTAATACCTTCATCAGAAAGTACCGATAACTTTGTTTCCATACCCATCAGCCTGATTTCTTCAGGCAATGTATCTTTAATATACTGCACTTGCACAGGATTAACTCTGATAGTTATTTTTGGTTCATTCTTTGACAAAGTTTTTAAAACATCTAACACAGTATTAAGCACAATTTGAGGATCAGCTTTCACTTCTGTTTTAATAATTTTTTGAGCAATGTCTACCGCAATAGAAAGAATATTTGGAGCAATCTCCTGAAATACTCTGTCCTCTGCCCCAACAAAAGCACCTAAAGTATTTCTGAAATTTTCTAAATCAGCTTGTGCTTGTTGCAGACCTGCATTGAACCCTTCCTGATAAGCACTTTGCTTAATCTGTTCTGCTTCTTCTTGTGCTCTAGAAACGAGATTTCTGTCGTCAATACGGCGATAACCTCTTCGTCTGTTTCCCGTTCTGCGCTCTCTTCTTTGGGTAAAATCAATATTATCCACATCAAAAATATTCAGCTCTTCCTCTTTTGGTTGAGCTTCTTGCTGCTGTTTTGCTTCTTGTTCAGCTTGTGCAGCAGCTAAAGCAGCTTCTTCAGCCTGCTTTGCCTCCTCTTTTTTCTTTGACGCCTTCTTCTTTATGATCATACTGATATTATACACTAATTATCAATATTAGGCATTTGTTTACATTTTTTCAAAGAAGGGATAAATAAGGATAAACAATTATATCAGACTCTATTTATTTTCATCTTCGTCTTTAACATTATCCTGAACGTAATTAACAAGAATCTTTGCAACTCTTAAAGGAATACCCTGATAATAATCTCCTTCATAAGCCTGCGATACAAACCTTTTAACGAAAGGACGTTCAGATTTTACAACTTGTTCAACACTTTCCATTTGATGAGAATTAAATATTTTATCCATATCCCTAACCATATTATCTTGAGATAATTTCTTTTTCTTAGGAATAATCATTTTTAAATCTTCCAGACATTGACGGGCAACCTTCAGGTCAACTTGTTCTTCAAGACGTTTTGTCTTAACCAGAGTTCTGAGTTCAGCTTGAACTTCTTCAGAAAATTGTTCTATAACCTGATTTGCACGTTTATCGTCTAACAATTTTAAAACCATTGCAATAGATTTTAATCTTAAATTTCTGTCCCCAATAGCAGGTGCACCACCTGAAGTAGTGGCAGGAACATTAGCGCCCTGTTGTGGTTCTAATTGAGCCTGCAAATTTGCCTGAGCTTCAGCCTGAGCTTGACGTTCTGCTTCTTCCTGAGCCTGAACTTGTGCTGCCATATCATCAATATTAGATTGACTTGCTGCTTGTTTCGAAATTTCGCTTGAAATAATACCACGTTTTTCTAAATCTTCAATTGCTTCTTTATACGTTTTATCTACGTGATGCTCAATCAACTGTAATGTTTTATCTTGTGGAATATCTTTTTGAATTGCCTGTTTTGCTATTTCAAAAATAGTAAACGCAATTTTTTGCATAACACCGTCCCAATGTTCCGGCATTATACCTGAATGGACAAGGTCAATAGATTTGTGGAAAGACCATTCCGCAATAATTTGAGTAACAAATACTGCCTGATCTGCGTTGAAGTTTAGTTTTGGATCATTGGAGATTGCTTCACCCGCAAGCAAGGTAAAGTTAGTTAATGTTTTAACAACATAATTCTTCTGCATGTCATTAAAATTAGGGGGAACAAGTTCTCCCGCCTGTGATGACATTAACTCTGCAAACTCTTTATAATCAAATCCTTCGATTGCCACTTTTTTTAAATTCCTTTTCTCTTATTATAGTATATTTTTTATAAATTGAAAACGGAGAACCAAAAATAATTTTCAATTTTCAATTTTCCATTTTCAATTTTTATAATTATTGTTCTATCCAACTCTTCATTTGAACTGCGCCTTCTTCTTCGTCGAAGGTTTCGAACTCTTCTCTCAACTCTTCTAAAGCATCTTTCAGTTCTGACAAGTCGATATTTCTTTGTCCGACACCTCTTGCATCCATTTCGAGTAACAAGTCCTGACGCATTGTATCTTGTGATGCTAACAAGTCGGCTGCTCTTCTGCTTACATCTTGAAGTTGACGTTCTTGCTGCATTGATTTTTCTCTTAACAGATCCATTTCACCTTCGTGTTGTTCTCTCATCTTAGCCAGACGTTTTACAACGAATCTGTGACCGATAATCAAGCTCAAACCAACTAAAGCTACTGCTAACCACCAAGGGTTTCCTGTTTCTTCAGGTTTTGGTAATTTTTCAGGGTTATCTGATGCCAAATACGGATCATTTGAGTCATTGAAAGCTATTGATACATTCTCAGGTCTTGCTTTTGGAGATGCTGCTCTTGCAATCAATTCTTTCAATTCTTCTATTGATATATCAGGTGGCAATGCCGCTTTATCTAATGTTACAGCGATAGAAATATCTTCTATTGTACCTGAGTTAGCAAATTCTTTTGTTTGTATTTGAGAAACACCATATTGAACTTCTCTTGCAGTTCTTGAATAATTTCTGTTTTGTGAAGAATCAGCTCCGCCGCCCGGTAAACCGTTTGGTAAATATACTGATACTGCATTTGTGTTTCTGTTGCTGTCTGCAGTTTGGTCACCCAAACCTTCTTGGAAAGTTTGTTCACTCATTGCAGTTTTTGTATTCGGATCATACCAAGTTGTGAATTTTTCGGTAGGTGCTTGTTTTAGGAAAGTTGAAACTGTTGCAGTATAATTGCCTTTCCCAACGAGTCTGTCTAACTGAATGTTAACTTTTTGCTGCATGTATTTATCATTTTCACGCATTCTTTCTTCTTGTTCGTCACTTGGCGACATAATGCTGTTATATACGTTACCGTTTGTATCTGTTATTGCTACATTTTCAGAAGTTAAACCCGATACTGAACCAATTAACAAGTTTGTAATTGCTTTAACTTTGAACGCATCTAATTTTTCACCGCTTGGCATATCAATTTGAACAGTAGCCGTTACAGGTTTTTGATTAGAAGAAAACATTGTTTGTTCAGGAATAGATACAAAAACTGATGCATTTTCTATTGGAGGTATTTTTCTGATTAACCTTGCCAATTCTCCATCAATTGCACGAACCAAACGTATCTTTTTATCTTCTTTTGTCGAAGTAAAGTCACCTTTATCAAACATTTCAAGACCAACATTTTGATCCATAAGTCCGCTTTTTACGATTGCTAAAAGTGCTCTGTCACGTTCTGATTGGGTGTATTTAGGTAAGAAAAGAGTAGATTTTGTACCATCAACTTTTCTTTCAACGGTAATACCTTCTCTTGCCAAAAGTGCTTGGATTTCAATAGCTTTACCAAGGTTATCCGTTGTCAGCAAATCCAAAGGAGTTTTAATAACTTTTTCCTTTACGACCTGACTTCCGCCTTTGCTTGCATTAACAGTCGTAACGACAGCTATTGTTATCAATAGGGCAAATACAACTACACCTATCGCCAATGCCCCTATTAAAAAGTTTTTGTTATTTAGTAATTCTTTAAAATCCATTTGTTCTACACCCTAGTCTATTTTTTATACACAATTAATATATAATTATGGTAATACTATCTTATACCTGTATCTGCATTATTTTATCGTATGTTTGAATGATTTTCCCAACAACAGTTGTTGCGACAGATACATTAATTTCCGCTTTCGCCATTGAAGTCATAACGTCATGGATATCAACATCATCTTTTCCCGTCATAACATCTTTCATAAGGTTATCAGGCGCATTAATTTCATTGTTGAAATGTTCAACCAAACCTGATAAAACACCTTTAAAATCTACTGTTGCAGGTTCTTCCATTCTTGACATTCTGGCAGGCGGTATTCCTGTCATACCTGTATCCAGCTTTGTATGCTGAATTCTTGTTCTTAAATCATAATGAGGATATAATCCTGCTGCAAAACCGTTTGTCATACGTACACCTTCTTCTTTCTTTTGAAGTTTTGTCGGACAAATTTCTTACTACTTTAATAATCTTGATTAAAAATCATCCATTTGTTCTAGTTAAAAATTCATCAGATGTTTTGCTCATGTATTAAGGATATTTTTTTCAAAGTCAATATTATTCACAAAAAACAGCATTTAATTATTAAAACTTAATCTTTTTAGTCATAATATAAAGTTTGGCATATATACAATATTACACAAACAATGTCTAAACACCGTCATACAGAGAGCTTTACACGAAGGCTCTCCTTTTTATGCACTACTGTCCAAGATAATTTTCATAAAAAAAGTGCATAGCGAACAATAATCTTGCTATTGCTCTAAAATAAGGTTGTCGAGACTCGAAATTTAAGAACAGATACTGCTATTGTACATAATAAATAATATAGCTATATATCGAAAAATAAATAAAAAATCCGACCTCTTCG
>OMPX01000224.1 GCA_900313115.1 uncultured bacterium | reverse complement strand
TTGTATAAAATTTGGTTACAATTCGTATTGTGTTGTTTTATTTCTTTATTTTTCAACCCCAACAAGCCTTATCCACCGTTTTGAATAATATGAGGTAAAAATGAGTGCAAATATAATAAATAACGATACTAATAATGCAGGACCAAATAAACCTTTACTAAACAAATTATATGATTTAATCAAGACATCAAATGATTTTATAAATAATGACGGTAAAATTTTGAGGAACGTTGTTAAAGATGCAGCAGATAATGAAAATAATGAATTAATAAATTTATTAGCTGCAGATGAACAATTAAAAGAAACTTTTTTTAATAAAGTATCAGAAAATATTTATGTATTTGAAAAAGAAAAATTTAAAAAAGTAATAGATAGTTATGAATTTATGCCAAATTCTTATACAAAATTCTGCGAAAGAATTGGTTTAACAGACAGAACAGGAGCATTTTTATCAGATTCAAATGATGTTGTATTACAATTTCCACATAAAGATTGTTATTTAGAAGGTGGTCAGACAAAGGAAGATCAAAAATATTTTGAAGTTTTTTATAATGAAGTATTAGCAAGAGATGAAATAGATAGACTTCTTTCCCCAAAAGTATTCAAAAATGTTATTAAATATTCGAAAGAGGGTGCTGGTGATTTATTTCCATTAAAAGAAGAACAACCTACAACTTTTGATATTGAAAAAGATAATCTGCTTATAAAAGGCAATAATTTAGTTGCTTTATCTAGTATTTTAAAAAGCTATGAAGGAAAAGTGCAAACTATATTTATAGATCCACCATATAATACTGGTAAGGATGAATTTAATTACAATGATAAATTTAATCAATCTACTTGGCTAATATTTATGACCAATCGATTAAAAACCGCTAAAAAATTACTAACGAAGAATGGTTCAATATTTATTTCTATTGACACTAATCAAAGTCATTATTTAAAAGTTTTATTAGATAGTATATTTGGTAAAAAGCATTTTAGAAATGAAATTATATGGAATTACAATTCAGGCGGAATACCTGAAACATTCTTTGCAGAAAAGCATGATACTATTTTTTGGTATAGCAATTCTGAAGAAAATTGGATTTTTAATAAAGATTCCATTGGAGAAATCAGAGGGCATGAAAAAAAGAATAATATGAAAAAAAATATTGATGAAGATGGAAGGGTATACTTTTCAATAAAATCTAATGGTAAAATTTATAAGTATTATGAAGATGATTTAGTTACGCCTACTGATGTATGGACAGGCATAAATCATTTACAACAAAAAGATCCAGAAAGACTTGGTTTCAATACACAAAAACCAGAACGATTATTGCAACGCATTATTTTATGTTCTACAAATAAAAATGATGTAGTACTTGATTACCATGTTGGAACTGGGACAACTTGTGCTGTTGCACATAAGCTTGAAAGAAGATATATTGGCATTGAGCAGATGGATTATATTAATGATTTTGCAAGACCAAGATTAATTAATGTTTTAAATGGTGATACATCTGGAATCTCAAAAGATAAAGATGTTAATGGTCAAGGTCAAGGAAGTTTTATATATTGTGAATTAGCGGAAGATGAAAATGCACAATATCTTAAAAAGATTGAAAATGCAACTGAAGAAAATATTAATTCGATAAGAGATGAAATATTTAATAATGCAATTATCAGATACGAAGTAGATGATAAAGATAAAGCACTAAAGTCGGATGATTGGTCTTTCACATATTCTGAAAATAAGAAAGAAAAAGAATATAAACTTGAAACTTTAGAGCAGAAAAAAGAAGCCTTAAAGCAATTAATAGATAAGAATTATATGTATATAAACTATTCTGAAATAGATGATAGTAAATATGCTAATGATATATCTGAAACTGATAAAGCATTTACAAAATCTTTTTATGAGGGTGTGTAAATGTTATATGAAGAATTTAATATAAAAATATTGCAAAAAGAAATAAACAAAATTAAAGAAAAGTATAATGCTATTCCACTATCATATATTGATAATTTGAATAAAAATTTTGTTCCTCGTCCATATCAATTAGATTGTTTTGCTCGTTTTGAGTATCAATTTTCAGAATGGGAAGAAGATCAGAAAACCGATAGGCACCTTTTCTTTAACCTTGCCACAGGTAGCGGAAAAACATTCATAATGGCAGAAAATATTCTGTTTTTATATGAACAAGGATATAGAAATTTTATATTTTTTGTTCATCAAAATGCCATTTTAAACAAAACTAAAGATAATTTTTTAAATAAAAATTCAAATAAATATCTTTTCGCTCAGGATATCATTTTTAATTCAAAGAAGATTAATATAAGAGAAGTTGAAACATTCTCTAATGTTCCTACAGATGATATTAATATTATTTTTACAACGTGTATAGGCTTGCATAATGATATAAATATTCCACAAGAAAATAAAATGTCTTTAGAATCTTTAAAAAATACAAAAATTGTCATGATTGCAGATGAAGCACATCATTTGATGGCTGATACAAAAAATCATAAAAAAACAATAGAATATGATGCAGAAAAAAGAAGTTGGGAAGAAACTGTTAAAGGGATTTTAAGATTAAATAATGAAAATATTTTATTAGAGTATTCTGCAACAATTGATTTAAATGATGAAAATATAAAAGAAAAATATGAAGATAAAATTATAATGAAATATGGTTTGAAAGAGTATAGAGAAAACGGTTATTCAAAAGATATATATTTATTCAAATCTGATTTAGATAATAATGAAAGAATCTTGTCAGCACTAATAATGTGTTATTACAGACAAAGTGTAGCAGAATATTATAGTGCTAAATCATCAAATGTTAAAATATCTTTTAATAATGGATTTAAACCTGTTGTATTAGTAAAATCAAAAAATATTAACCAATCAAAAGAAGATATGACCTTATTCATTGAGTATTTGAAAAATATTAAAGGTAGGGATATTGAAATGATTTTTAATAATTCTAAAAATGATTTCAGAGTACAAAAGGCAATTAATTGGTTCAAAGATAAATTCAGGAATTACGATGAATTAGCGAATAGAATAAAAAATGAATTTTGCAATTCAGAAATTACAATGCGTTGTATAAATTCTCAATCAAAAGATACTAGCGAAAATATGCTATCTGAATTAAATAATCTTGATTCAGATAAAAATAATGTTAGAATAATCTTTGCGGTACAAATGCTGACTGAAGGTTGGGACGTATTATGTTTATATGACATAGTACGGCTTGATGAAAAAACTGATAAAAAGACCGTTACAAGTGATATACAATTAATCGGTCGTGGATGCAGATACAATCCCTTTTTTATAGAAAATTATGATGACAAAAAATATACAAGAAAATTTGATGATGAACTTGAAAATGACTTACGATGTTTAGAAGAATTTTACTATCATAGCAAGAATGATAATAAATATATCAGTAGTTTACAAAATGGATTAGTAGAGGTTGGTTTAAAAGATAATGACGATTTAGAGCAACCAATAACGCATAATGTAAGACTTAAGACACAACAAGAAGTTAAAAGTCGTTGGGCTAATAGAATTGTGTATTCAAATGATTTAGAAGAAGTAAAAGACAAAGATAAAAATACATTATTTGATTATTCAGTTCCAAGCCAGTTCAATGTACAAGTTAATACAAAAGATAAATCTGTATCTACAATAAATATCTTTA
Organism: uncultured bacterium; assembly: GCA_900313115.1. GTDB lineage: Bacteria > Cyanobacteriota > Vampirovibrionia > Gastranaerophilales > Gastranaerophilaceae > UBA2883. The sequence continues at coordinate 30,787 of OMPX01000224.1, read as the reverse complement.
TTGATAAAAATATTGAAAATAAGCAAGAATATATACAAACTAAAATGTCAATAGATAGAGCAATTTTAAGGAAGGCAATGGATTCTAATCCTTTTTATACATTTAAGAATCTTTCAATTTTTTTGCCTAATATGAAAACGAAAGATGAATTATTAGATTTTATAGAAAAAGAAATAAGTATTAATATTGATACAGTTAAATCTTTTGAAATCTCTGAACTTTCAAGAAAAGATCAATTAAAGATACTTGCTGATATATTAAAGAAAATAGAGAAAATTGTAAAATCACATAATTATAAGAAGAAAGGTTCATATAATTTCACGGCTAAATGGTTAAAAGATGTACTTAAATCTTATCCAAAAACCATATCAAAAAGGATTAACAATAATAATAGAAATAGCGATGGATTATCAATTTATGAAGCAGATGAACGACATTTTGTAGATGTAAAAAATAAAGATTGGTATGCCTTTGAAGATTTCTATGGGGATTCTTTAGAAAAAGAATTAATTTATTTTATAAACAGCAAAATAGAAGACAAAACATATCCATTTGATAAATGTGAAAACCTTTTATTAGTTAGAAATAACGCAAGAATATGCAAATTACATGATTTTAATTCGGACAGGGGATTTGAGCCAGATTTTCTGTTATTTTTTACCAAAGATGAAGAACCACAAAATTATATGATATTTATAGAGCCTAAAGGCGAACACCTGAAAGGCGAAGATAATGATTTATGGAAGCAAAGATTTTTATTAGATATTGAAGAAAAAGCGATAATTAAAGATAATAAGAATGGAAAAAGTATGTATAAAATAATCGGTTTACCTTTTTATACAGAGAAAGATAACAAGTTCCCTGAAAGTTTGCAGGAAATGTTTGAGAAAAACAATATTAGATAACTATTTTAAAAAATAAATAATATATAGAAATTACTGTTTAAGTAAATTATTATTTTTTAATTAAATTTTCATATATTTCTTAAAACCCATATTAGAATAATACATATCAGTATGGCATTAAGAAATAGCAACATCGTGAATAAATTAAAAGAATCTTTTATGAACAGTATAAAAGATAAAATTTTGTACTTGAATTATTCCAAAGATGAAAAAGAAAATTACATAAAAGAAAAATATAATCTTTCTGATGTTTATAATTTTGATAAAGAATTATCAAATAAAATCAAAGCCCTTGCTATATTAGAAAGCAACCCAGAAAAATATAATGAATACAGCAATGAAGAAAAGCAAAAACATAATGAACAAGTATATTCAATGTATCAAAAAATAAAATCGGAGGAAGTTTATACTGGTTCTGATATTATGGCTTTGTCTTATCAATTGTATTATGAATATCACTTCATAGATGAAAACTTAGAAAAGTATTACAAAATAATATATAACTTATGGTGTTATACAGGGGATGGGAACTATTATCCTTGTGATATTAATACACTGCAAAAATTCTTTGAATTAGGAATAGATTTGTACCTGCTAACAGGAGTAAAATGCTCAATATTAAAAAAAGAAAGGGATAAAATAATATCGGCTGTAAATTACTTTAATCTAAATTACGGTGAGGATTACGACATTAAAAATGGAGAAATTACTACAACTGATGTTGCTGAAAATAAAATACATAAGCAAATTGAAGATATAATCTCTGATATTGGTGGAAAAACCGTTTTAAAATTATTATTTGAAAATGAATTACAAAATAGATATATTCCTGAATTAGACCGTTATATTATCTGCAAAAATAAACAGTTGGGTAAAGAAGATTTAGAAACCCCTGTTCCGTACAATTATTTGATTCAGATATGTTTGAAACATTTAGATAAGCCTTTTGCTCCACTTCTTACAACCAAAATAGAAACTGCATATCGGAAACTAATAGATGTTAGCCAGTATTTTATAGATTTATTGGGGGTATATAGTACAAATCCTATGTCAGAAACACAATTTGATGCTTTGTATCTGATTGATTTCATTGCTGACAATACAGTTTTTGAAAACCTATGCATTCCAAGTCAATATAGTAAACACTTTATAGAGTGTATATTAAAGGACATTTACGAACCTGAATACCTAAATCAGGGGAATTGTCCTCAATTGTATAAGTCAAAAAGTTTTTTAAGACTAATCTCTGCAATACTATCGGAACCTCCTTGCAGTATTATCAACTATAAAAAACTGTCTTCAAAAGTACATTTAAGTAAACCAATTATTAACGAATTTTTAGAACATTTTTCTATTGAAGCCAAGGATTCTAATGTTGAATACAAAAATCTTTATAGTTCTACCACATCACAGCACTTTCCTCTTGTAAAATTGGATTCTGAAAATTATTTCTTTGTGTCATCTCATTTTTCAAGTTATGCCTTTTGTAACACTATTCAAGATGCTCTTCATTCAAGAGAATTTAGCAGGGGATTAGGAAATAGGCTAGATTCCTTTGTAAAAAAGTTATTAGAGAAGAAACATTACTGTTATAAATATGGAACGTATGCTCCTAAAATCACTAAAAAAGAGGGAGAATGTGATTTAATATTAGAAGATGATAAAAGAATTGTCTTTATTGAAATAAAAAACTGTGGGCTACCATATGAATTTGTATCTGCCGATATAGTAACTATACTTAAATGCCTTGGTGAAGGTATGTTAAAGGCTCAACAGCAGATTCTACATCATAGACTGCATTTACTTGAAAATAATCAAAAGATGCAATTATATAAAGATAAAAATGATGCATTATCAACTTATGCATTAGATAACACTCAAGGAAAAAGAATTTATTCCATTTCCTTGTGTGCTAGTGAATATGCATTTTTTACTTCAGGGGTTATTGCAAAACGTTTAACGGAAAATTTAGCAAATATGACTTTTAATGCATATGATAAAAGTAGAGATAAAGAATTAAAGAATTTAAATGCCCTATCAAATAAATTTAGAAATCTTATTGAGGAATATACAAGACATAAGGATAATTTAACAGAAGATGACCTATTCTTCTGTTCTACGTTTAAAACTCTGCAGCAATTTTACACTGCATTAAATTTAAGTAACGATATTAGTGAACTTATTGACTTTCTTACATTTGATACATATTTAATTCTTCCTTATTTTGACTATTATGTAAATTTGCTTTGCAAAATACACATGGAAAAATCTGTTAATAAACATAATGCTTGAGAAATAAGCCATCTGCGTTATTATGTTAATGCATCCATATTTAGCATTGACTACGTTTATACTTAAAAAAATAATATGTAGATATTAAGTACAATGCAAAAATTTACAAATAATAAAAAACTTTCAAAATGTACCAAAAATTAACTCAATAACCAATCAACAAGATTAAGAATCTTTATTCCGTCATCATCGGTGTTTGTAAATAATGTATCCGTTGTGAGTATTATTTTTTCATAGTTATCGTTGATTGATTTTAGCGGTGCGAGTTCTCTTTTGCGTATATTTTCGTCCATCATTGTTTCTGTTACTTGGATATACAATTTCTCATCTTGTTTCTCTGCAATGAAATCAACTTCTTTATCTCCGACTTTTCCGATAAAAATTCGATATCCTCTATTTTTCAACTCCATAAAAACAACATTTTCTAATACATGTCCCCTATCACGATTTTTTGCTCCGAGTAAATAATTTCTTATCCCCAAATCTACAATATAGTATTTACCTTGTGTTTTCAGATATTCTTTCCCTTTTATATCATATCGTTTTACATTGTAAAACACGAACGCATTTTCTAAAAATTTGATATAATTATCAATAACTCCTGTCGTTGTACCTTTTGTTATTGCCTTATCAGAAACAAGTACATTTTTGATATTATTGACAGATGTCGAGTTTCCAACATTATCTGCTAAAAACATCGTAACCTTGTTTAATAAAGCAGGGTCTCTGACAGATGCTTGATTGATTACATCTTTCATTATGACAGTTGAAAAAATCCCGTCCAGCGTTTGGGTTATCATTGTTTCGTTTAAATCAAGATTACTTAACCCTGGCATTCCGCCAATTTTTAGATATAACTTAAACTTTTCATCCTTCGTCATATCTTTAAGTTCATAAAAGGTCAAAAACTCTTTATAAGATAACGGCTGCATTTTTATCTCTACATATCTGCCCGATAAATAAGTAGATAACTTAGATGATAACAAATAAGCATTAGAACCTGTTATATAAATATCAACATCACTATCCACTCGCAAAGAATTAACTGCAAGCTCCCAACCCTCTACCTTTTGTATCTCATCAAACAAAACATATAACTTGCTATTCAGCGCATCGGCTTTATCTTTTACCATTTTATGAAGTTCTTTATAACTCAAATCAGCAAATTCTAACATCTCAAAATTAATCTTCAAAATGTTATCATCACTAATCCCCTGATTCTTTAAATATTGAGCAAACAACTCTAACAAGGAGGATTTCCCACATCTTCTAATCCCTGTAATTACTTTTATCAGGTCTTTATCTTTAAAATTTATCAGTTGATTTAAAAATATTGGTCTGTTTATCATATAATCACCGTTACATGTATTATACAATAAAACTTTCAAAAATTCAATAGTTTTACTTTTATAAAAGTAAAACTACTAAAATGCGTGTTTATAAAACGTTTTCGAATTTATTTTATCATTTATTATTATATATCCATCCTAATCTGACATATATACCTATTATAATTTAGGTATGAGATTAAAAACTATTAAAGATAAACGCAGTGATGAATTATATGTAAAATCGATAGCAAAGACTATTGACCTGATTAAGGCTGCCGATAATATAGATAACGATAAGCCGTTCTATTTTCTCGGGTGGTTTAATCATTGGCAGTTTTTCATGAACGATAAAACTGTTTATACCCTGAAAATTGATTATCAATACGATGAAAAGAAATATCTTGTTTTAGAAAATATGCAACTTGCTGAACTACACAAAATGACAGAGGTAGGGATAAATAATATCAAAGTATCAACCGTTCTCCAAAATATTAATGCTACACAAAAACTCCCTGCCCCTAAATTTACCCCTAAACCATTTACTGAAGATTTGTTCAGTATATGGCTAAAGGAACCGTCAGAAATAAACGAAGAAGTTGATTTGCCATACAGCGAAATTATCAATTTTCTAAACAGTTATACAAAAGAAACCTTCAGAACAGACAGATTCCTGTTTTATCCGAAAGCAGACGGAGATCCTAATTTCATAACTAATATTTATGCCTATGATTTGAAGAACGATGTTGAGATGAAATTGTATCTTCCTGACAATTGGGAAAAGATTAATAATAGGTGGACAATAATCCCGCCAAAACGACTGGAAGATATTGCTATTGATGCTGATAATGTTTCTGATTATAAAAAACGGTTATGCAAAAAGGCATTTTTAGAATTGGCTAATTCAGACAATGAAACCTACGGAATAAAGAATTATTGGTTATTAGAACTTGTGAAAAAATGTGTTCAGCCTGTTGATGATTTGCACGAATGGTGTTGTCACAGATGTTTTTGCCACCCAGAATTGTTTGGTGCAATTTGGGTTTATGATTTTCCGTTTGACGATGAAGAACCGTCATTCTTTATAACGGATAGTCAATACCTTTGGGAAACAACAAAGATTGCCACTATTAACTTCAAATCTCCGACTTATAATACGAAAGGGATTTACAAAAGGGATAATGTAAAACGATTAGGGTGGGAACTCAATGAGCAGGAGAAAATAGAACTGACAGAGTTCTTCAAAAAACCGAGCGACCGAGCAGATGAACACGGTGGGGGTAGTTTATACGAGGGCTATAAAAAATATGTAAAAACAAACTGGCAGCAGTTGATATTTGAATACAACCACAATACTGCTGGCTGGGGTTGGGGCGAAGATAATTTTGACACTCCACCAGAAAAAGAAGCAGACAGACTTTCAGAAATTGAAGCACTATCTTTTGATTTACCAATTCCTGATTATACAAAATTAAGGTAATAATATGAGATTAAAAGACAGATTAGACAAAGATAAATATTGCACAGAGTTTGTTCTTGCACAAATTGAAGCCGTCAAGAAATATTTTAGCATACCAAATTCCAAACGAGTTTTTGCTCTCGACTGGTGGTGCGACAGATATTATTTTTTGAGTGAGAATAAAGTTTATGCTGTTTATTTTGATTACCTTGGAGAAAAATATCCATACAAACCAGTAATAAATTCTGCTTATATTATCACTCTTAAAAATGGAGAGATAGCCGATTTTGAGGTCGTTAAACCTGATGATACAACGCCAAAATTTAACGAAGTGCGTGGGGTAAAGTTTGATATAACGAGAAAAATTCTGACAAAAGAACTCGTTCAGTTATGGTTAGATTCTCTATGTTGCGTTAATAAGTTTGTTGATGTCCCGCACAAAAAAGCGATAGAATTTCTGCAAAACTACAGAAAAGATACATTTAATCAGGGCAGATACCTGTTCTATGCAAAACGGGATAATGATTATACTTGGTTATACTTTATCTATGCTTATGATAAAAGAACTAAAACGGAATTAAAGATATATGTTGATTGCTATATAATTACTACTTTCCCTGAAAAATTGAGTGAAATATATGTAAAAGATTTGTCGGGTAAACTATCTGATTATCAGATATTACAATGCAAAAAGGCATTCTTTGAATACTGTCATAAAAAATGTGAAGAACTCAATGCACCAAATTTTTATGCGTTAGAGTTCGTAAAACAATGTATTCAGCCAATAGAAATAGACAGAGGTTGGTTTGTTACAAGACCGTCAGGAGAACCGTCTGATGATTTTGAAATATGGATTGATGATGTTTTAGGTTATGACGAAAAACCTTATTTCCTTGTCAGAAATAAAGAACACACAAAAATTGCAGCACTTGATTTTTATAAACCAGAATATAAATCAATAAAACCGTATGTAAATGCTTATACAAAATTTCTGCATTGGGATATGGATAAAGAAACATTAGAAAAACTTACGGTTTATCTGAAGAAAAAATATGATTATACGAAAACTATTTATTATAAACAGTACGGTGGAAAAATTTCTCACGATAAAGAATATACTCACTGGCAAAAAGTGATAGAGGAATATAACGGAAATACAGGGAAATTAAACGAGAAATATGACGTTTTACCGTTGGATTTAACAATTCCTGACTATACAAAAATATGGGAGAAATATAATGGATAAAAAAGAATTGAGTTTTATGCTGAAATATATGCCAAAATACGAACGGGACAGGTTTCTTGAACTGTTACGCAACTCGGAATTAGCATTAACAATCAATAACAGTCCAGAAATGGCAAAATTAGTAGTTATACAACTTCTTACACGATATCCTTTCATGAAAAAAGTATTTCAGTAGTAAAGGGGTAAAGGGGTAAATTATGAAATTACAAGAAAAATCACAAACAGATTATGAAACGAGAGTCATACACCTTGTCAGATTAGTATTAAAAACAAAGAAACATTTGTACTATTTAGGTCGATATAAAGATAAAGAATTGTTCTTGTCAGAGAACAGACTTTGTGTAGTCGGAATAAAAATGGATGGTGAAAAACCATATATAACTTCATTGTATATTGGTACTGTCAATAATAACGGAATAAACGATTACACAATTAAAATTGATGATAACAGTTTTTCGGAAGCAGATTTCCTTGATATTTTAAACTTGCCTGCTATCTATAACAAAACTAATACAAACCTGTTTGGTATAGTTGATAAAATTCAGAAATTAGAAAAAGAATCCGAGAATAAAGATGTACGGAACAGAAGTTTTAGTTGTTTAAAAACGAATGATAATACCAATATTTTAGCAGTCAAAAGCCATATGACGATTTGTATGAATAAAAAAAGAAGATATCAAATAACCGTAACCTTAAACACTACAAAATATGTATATATAACAGTCCAACAGGGGTTATTCAGACATACTTTTGAAAAACTATTTAAGAGAAAACCACTAAATATATCTTACGGAATAGACAAGTCCGAAGCAGACTCTAAATGCTCACAGGTAAAAAATGACATTTAAGCAAAATCTTAAAAAAATATTTTCAAAGATAATCAATTTTTTCAAAAAGGGTACTTTTTTAGATATTATTATAAAATCGTTATCATTGGTTCTTGTGATATATCCAACAAGTGTACTGATATATGGAATATCAGATTATTTCTTCAAGTTGAATTGGAAACTGCCATGCGGGTATAATGACATTTCCTTTGTTGTTTTTATGACCTGCTTATTCAGTTTTATTCTATTTATGATGTTGAAAGAACAGGATAAACTCGTTACAAGAGCAGTATTTGGTTCGATATTATTGTTTTCAATATTCAACCCGACGGTATTTAACGGGTTGAGTTGGGTAATCACAATACTATTTTCAATCTTGTTACTTAACCTTATTTGGAGAATATGGAAAGGATAGGGGTAAATGAGTACAGGGGTAAATGTATTTATTTTTACATTATATTATTCAACCACGACCAAATCTGACAGAAGTAAATGTTAATATAGAAATATATGAAAAAGAAAGATAAAAAATATGGAGGATAAACTATGGCAGAACCTGTAAATTTTCGTGTTATTGGTATTGGAGAATTTGGTAAAAATGCTATAAACAAAATGAAAGATTCAGATTTAAAAGAGGTTGAATATTCTGTCATTGATGATAACAGTAATCCAAACATATTAAAAGCAAATATTGTAACGGCTCTTCCTGTTTCTACAGATATGGTTTTTGTTGTCGTTAATATTGAAGAAGAAATTAATATGAATATTTTCTCAGTTGTTGCAGAAACTACCAAAGAAATGGACATTTTGACGGTTGCATTAATGGTTAAATCGACTTCTTCATATAACATTGATAAAAAAATAGAAAAACTCAAAGAATCTGCCGAAAGTTTTATGGTTATGTCGGAAGATGAATTTGTTAACGAAAATTTATTACAACGAATAAAATCTATTACAGACCTTATAAATATTCAGGGGCTTATAAATATCGAATTTGCTGAGATAAAACAAATATTGAAAAACTCAGGTTTGATACAAACAGGATTTGGGCATGTTTTAGGTGAAGGAAAAGAACTAAAAGCAGCAAAATCAGCTTTAAATTCTATACCTGATATTAACAATGCGAATGGTGTTATCGTCAATATTACAGGTAATCAAAATATGACACTTTATGAAGTATCAGATATTGTTAATGAAATTAGTGATGCTACAAAAGATAATTCACAAATGATTATTGGTACTTTAGTTGATGAGGACTTACAAGATGAAATCAAGGTTACACTAATTGCAACAGGATTAGATAATGAAAAAGTTATTTAAAAGGAGGACTAAACTAATACATTGAACAATGGGGTTATGTCAATAAAAAAGTAAATTGATACGAAGATAAAAGATGTTAAGTCTGAAGCAGACTCTAAATGCTCTCAGGTGATTATGATTTTAAAAGACAAATTTTATGACGTATGTTGTATGAACTACGCTGATTATGATTTCAATTTTTGTGAACAGAAAGAAAACCTTTCTAAAATGTTGGAGAATTTAACTCCGACAGAAGTTGAAAAAGTGGATTTAAGCAAAACTAATTGGTATTTGTGGGGCAAGTATAATGATAATTTTAATCTCTCAATAAATGGTGCTGTTATGGAAACAAGCACTTGTGTCAGTAATCTTATTGAGGATTTATTATTCTTTTTACCCCATTTAGCATATACCGATAATAAATCACTCATTTGTCCTTTTGAATATGAAGGATATATTACTGCATTTATGACAACACCTGTTGATACAGATAAAATAAGAGTATCTGTTTTTGAGGGAAGTGATGTTTGGAAATACAATAAAGAAGCTAAATTTGGGGCAGATATTATCATTAAAAAAGATACTTTTTTGAAACAGATGTCAGAACTCTTTAAAAAAGTTGTAAAAAATACCGTTGAAGAAAATGATGCTCCAAACAGGTGGGTGAATAAAATAAATTATACCCTGTCTGTTTTAGAGAAATATTTTGAAAACCCTGATAAATTTAAAAAAGAATACGAACCCAAACGACATATAAGAGTGTTTGATGCTGCATATAAAGATTTAGATAACACCTGGAAATTTAAGACGCTTCTTGAAGGTGATAATGAAGCAAATATTATGTATTGGGCAAAAGATAAAAATATGGGAAAGATTTTAGATTATGATTTCTTTGAACAATATTCGGATGATTTATTTATTTGGAATAAAGATTTTACAGGGTTGATTAAACAAGAAAAAGAGGATATAAGAAAAAACCTGAAACCTGATATGGATAACAGGCTTGACAGAAATTGGATTTATTCAAAAGACACAGAAAAATGGTATTCTTCAAACGAAGTTATGCCACATTTAAACGAAAAAGTTATTGATGCCATACATAATCGTTTTAATTGTGAAGTTGAGGTGGTTAAAGATTCTTCTTCTGGGGCAGATGAGAAATTAAAATGGTTTATAGAAAGCAGTTATGATGTTGATGGTGAACTAGATGAAGAAAATTTGGGCTATCTTTTCTGCAGGTTAAATCTTATAAGTGATGATGAAACTTTTGCAAAAATAGAGTTCGATTACAGCAACTATAAACAAATAAGACAAGGATTGGAAAAAGTAAAAAACGGTGAATATGCAAGGTTCGATTTAGGTGAATATAAATATTCAAAAATGCACATCTGGCAAGAGTTGTATTATAATTCAAAAACGATAGAATCAAGAGATATAATAGTTGCTTGTTATGATGATGAATATTCTCTGATTTATTCTTTTACCGCTGATAAAAATAAATTTGTCAGTTGTTTTAATAATGCATTAGACGAAATAGAACATAAATTAAAAGTAACAAAACATCTTCTTGAAGTCGGTAAAACTCTGAATATAGAAGAAAAGTTCAAATTAGGCAGTGGATACGGCGAAGACATTGAATATATAGGTGATTTCATTGGAGATTATGCCTGTGTATGTAAGGAATGTTTAGACGGTGCTGGGATAATCAATAAAAACTTTGAATGGGTAATTAAACCAGAACACGCAACCATAACAGGCAAAGAACATCCTGAATGGGGTGTTGAAATACGTGGAATAGTCAGAAAATATCGCTGGATTGAAAATGTTGACGGAAAACTTTTTATTGCAACGAAAGATGATTATAAAAAATTTGTTATGGATATAAACGGGGATATAAAGATTCCTCATGTTTCTGATGAGATTTATTATACATATTTGAATGATGAATTATGGTTTATTGCAGTTGATTATAATAAAACATATATCGTTAATTCAAAAGGGGAAGATGTTTTAACTTTTGATTTCCCTGTCGGAGAAAAGTTTTGGCTGTTTGATGAAATAATAATTATTTCTAAAGATGATAAATATGGAATAGTTGATTGGAAAGGAAAAGTAAAAATCGACTTTATCTTTTCTGATATTACCCCTGATAAAAATAATCTTGATTTTATTCCTGCTAAGTATATTGAACAATGGGGTTATATCAATAAAAAGGGTAAAGTTATTGATATGAAGATAAAAGATGTTAAGTCTGAAACAGACTCTAAATGTTCTCAGGTGTAATATGACAACAAGATCACAAAAAGAAGTTGAATCTTATAAAAAAGCAGGAGATATTTTATTCTCTTGTATAGAAATTACTGATGAGAGTTTTTATCCTAAATACAAGTTCAAACAAGAACTTTGGAACTATACAGAGTTCAGGCGGTTAAAAGATTTGAGGAAATATATCAACTCAATAAAGAAAGATTTGATAGGAAAAACTCTTGATAAAATATTGTTTTTAAATTACTTAAACGACTATATTTATATTATTAGTGATGGGATATGGCAATCATATTCAGCAAAAACAAAAGATTATAAAGGATCTTATTGGGAGTATTGTAAAAATATAGCGAATCCACCTGTTGTATTGCAATTTGAGGGTAATAATTTAGAAATTGATGTTAGTGAAAATGCTGGAAGATGCTTTGATGGTCCTAATTATGTCAGATTAGGTTATAACACAATAAAAGAGACAGATAAAATAGAAAAACGATTTTGTGGGGTTAATCATAGTGTTCGTTTTAAGGAAATTATCGGACAAAAACTTATAAAAATCGTGACAGAAAACCGATGTAATAATATAGAATTTCAATTTGAAAACGGTTATGGCTGCACAATTTATACAGATACTTGTGGAGATTATGGCACAGAATTTGCTGTTATTACCCCAGAAATATATAAAAGAATACCATACAGATTATGTGCATATAAAAATGATGCAAATTCAGATTGGGTAATGGAAATTTTACAAGGAGATAAAACTAATAATAAATTTATATCCCAATATTATAAAGATAAATACAAATTCTGGAAAAATCCAATTACAATAGATTATGACCCCAAAATGATAAAAAAGAAAAAGTGGAGTATATCTGATATAGCCCTTGATATATTAAACTATTTTGAAAGCGGGTATAACGATTGGATTTATATAAAAGATACCGATAAATTTTATTATAAAGACGAAATTGTTCCCGAGCCGAAAACAGAATCAAAAAAGGCGGATATAAAAGTAAGTTTTGATATTGATTTAAAGGGGATAGAATCTTATTTTGAAAACTGCATCAGCCAAGATAATGCAGATTATGACGTGTATTGTCAGTTAAAACTTGAAGTAAATGAAAAAAGTATAAAACCAAATATTGATCACGGTTCCCGACTTCGTTATGCTGCTAAAAAATTTATAAAAAATATTGAAAATAATCTTCCTGCAATAATAAAAGATTTTCAAATACAGCAAGATATTTTATTTGCTTATCCTAAAGAAAATAACCAACTCCGTATTGTTATAAGGGGGGATTATTTGTGTGGAGCAAGATATATTTTTGATTATACAACTGAAAAAGACAGTTTTATAAAACAGTTTAAAAAAGGATTTAATAAAGCCCAAAAAATACAATATGAGGTAAACAAAAGAATAAAAAAGGAGTTAAAAAATGACAATAAATAAGGATGTCTATCTAAAAACAGACACGAATAAAAAACTCTACTCTTTATTGAAAAACATTTGGGATAATGAAGAATTTATTTTTGGTATAATGGAACATTGTGAAACAGATGAACAACAACAAAAAATGATAGAAGTTATTGAAAGTGGTGTTACTAATAAAAATGAAATAACTTTATGGGCTATAAGTTTATGTAGTGGGAAAGATATAAATCAACTTAAAGCAAAATGGTTATAAAGGAGCAACAATGAAAGGCTATGATTTAGGTCATTTTGTAAACGGAAAAGCATTTATACATTTTGACGGAAGGGGTAAATGTAATAAATTTACTTACGGTCCTCGTATTTGTATAAATAATAAAGGTGAGAAACTGTTTGAACTCCCAGACAGAGATATGATAGTCAATGAGTTTGAAGCAGAAGATGTTGCCTTCGTTATGGGTGGGGGTAAAGGGGTAAATGATAGAGGTAAGTACGCCGTGATTAATAATAAAGGTGAGTTTCTTACAGATTTTATATATGACACTATTTATGGCGGGAGTGAGGAAGGGCTGTTTGAGGCAAAACGAAACGGTAAACATGGACATCTTGATATTAAAGGAAAAGAGGTTATTCCCTGTATGTATGAAAACGGACATTATTTTTCAGAAGGTGTTGCCGCTGAATGTCTAAAAGGCAAATGGGGAATGGTTGATTATTTCAATAATACCGTCATACCGTTTGAGTATGAAGATATTTTTATTTGTAAAAACGGGCTTATTAACGCTAAAAAGAATGGCAAATGGGGATTAATAAATAAAAATAACGAAGTAGTTGTCGATTTCCTCTATGATGAAATCGATTCATATTGCACAAGAGATTGTCTTGTTTTTCCCTCACTAAAAGATAATAAATGGGGGCTTATTGACAGGGATAACAATATTATAGAAGATTTCAAATATGAATATATGGAAGCAATATCCGATGAAGATAATAATATAGGGCAGTTTATCAGTATGAGTGTCGAAAAAGATGGGAAAAGGGCATTGTATTCGGCAGTGGAGAACAAGTTTTTAACCGATTTTATATATAACCAAATTGGACACTTATCCTGTGGCAGATTTATGATCAGAAAGGATAAAAAAGTTGGCTGTATAGATACTTATGGAGAAGTTGTTGCACCTGCTATATATGACAATACCAACTATAATGTATATTCAGAAGATGTTGCCGTTATGTTCAAGGACAATAAAGCAGGAGTGATAGATTTAAGCGGAAATCTGATTATACCTTGTATTTATAAAAATATACGAGATTGCAGCGACGGATTATTATTAGCAACCGATTTAAACGGAAATGAAGGGTATATCAACAAAAAAGGTGATGTTATAGTACCTTTCGGAAAATATTATCTTAGTTCTTTTGGTTTTAATGACGGATTAACTCCTATTTGGTCAAAAGAAACAGAAAATGCCTATATAAATAATAAAGGTGAAATTGTAGAAATAAAAATCTAACAATATATATGTCCAAAACTGACATACATGTAATTTATAATAAAAGAACTTTATAAAAGGAATAAAAATGAAAAATAACAATATATTGCGGGAAAGTATGGTAGAAAATAAGAACTTCAAAATAATAACTAAAAGTAAAAACTTTATTTATTTTGTTACCCAAAACGATGAAGATAGCGAATGGTATTTTAATGTAGGTGCCAGACCGATTAGTGCATATTTTATGTTTGAAAATTATTTTGAGGATATAACTTCTGGTCTGCAAGTTATAATGCAGATAAAACTTTCTTTAAGACATCAGCCAAATTATATGAGATTAACCACTTGTAAAACCAGCCCTAACAAAATGAAAGATTTGAAACCCGTATACAGAAAAGAGATTAAAAAGGCAATAATCAAAGATACTCTGACTTATGAAAATGAAGAAATTCCATATTATGATTATGCTCTCATTTTGTGGGAAAAACTCAACGACAGAGAAAAGTTTTATCTCTATGAAACACCAAATCAGGAACAGAGGTGGACGAACACACCTTTGAGCAAAAAAGAGACGGGACTTGTTATGAATGTAGAACTCGTCCTGCAACCGAAGGGCTCAAATGAATTGCCGTATATTATTGTTCAGAACGATTATGCAGATAAACACAATATGAATTGGGTAAGATTAAGGTTAGACGGTACTGTTATTGGTAATACAGAATTAATCTTTGAAAAAGAATGTGAACTGGTTGAACTAAAAGAATGGATAGAGATAAATAAACTGGCTATTCTAATGCATTGGACAGGGCTTAAATATTCTTCTGACACATTAGAATTAATCAGGACTTTATCAGTAGTTTCTCCTTATTGTCAGATAGACAAAGATTGGGAATCTACAAGAATAATTCATACAAAGCCGTTGGAAGAATATTTTAATTCCATAAAACCTAAAATTATGGGTAAAACTATAGACAGAATTTTCTATACAGGTACTTTGTATTTTAAAGATTGGGATATGGGCGATTATGAGTACAAAGATGGGGAATGGACTACAAACCCACCGCCGTTCTATCAATGGAAAGAAAGAGATGTATCAATGAGTTTGGATTCCCCTGTTATATTAGATTTTGAGGGGGAAAGATTAGAGATAGGATATTGGACAGGTAGTTTGGTCAATGTAAATATGAATTCTATTGATTTAGAAAAATACGGTGCAGATATCAGCAAACATTTTAGTATAAATATTATCGGACAAAAACTTGTTGATATTAAAGTTCATAAAACGGATAAAGTTTATTTTATGAACTTTAGTCATTTAGGAATAGACCGCAAAGACAGTGATGATATGTTTGAGCAGATATGGTTCATATTTGAGAACGGATATGTGCTTGAACTCACAACGGACCACTGTGATTATACACAGTTTAGTGAAATTCCGTCTTACGTTTATCATAACTATATCAGGGAGATTTAATATAATTATGAGCAGAAGCAGAAAAAAGCCATACTTACAACTTGCAACAAATAAATCAATGAAAAAAGTCTATAACAGACAGTTAAGACGACAAAATATTGATATCGGGAACAATAACGAATACAAGAAACATAACGATTCTTATGAAATATGTGATTGGTTGAGTTATGAACCTGATAATCCAAAGGCATACAGAAAGTGAAACTATGAAAATAATAGGTGATAAATACGATACGGAAGAAAATATCTTAAAACTTATCAATAAATCAACTCCGACAGAAACTAATCTGACCTTTAAAGATTTTTCAGAAATGGCAGGTTGGGTACACGTGGGAGGTCATATTGATAAAAAAGAATTTTCTATAAAATACAGTTCGCAGGTTTTTGACACAGCAGTATTTATACAATTTTTTGCAGAATTAGCGGATTTAAAAGATGAGATTACAATCTTTCTTGATTACGAGGGAAGTGAACCTATGCTTTATGCAAAGAAGATTGATAAAGACACCATCAGATTTTTGTTTGCTCACGACTATCACCTATATGACAGCGATGATGCCGATAAAGATTATTTACAATTATACAAAACGGAGTTTGATATTTTAGTAAGCAAAAAAGAGTTGTTGGGAAAGTTTTATATTATCTTATATCCTTACTTAACAAATTATGATGAGAACTATGCTGAATTTCTCGGATTTCATTTAAAACAGGCGAAGAAATATATGAGTATAATTAAATCATATATTAATAAAAATATGACGAGTGAAGAAAAGAAGATAATAGAAGAAACCATTCAGGAAAATGCAAAAGAAGAATTGGGGGAATGGACAAAAGAAATGATTAAACCTGAAAATATAGCAGGGACTTTTGATTCAACAGAAGAAATGATGAAAAGTTTGTGGGATGAGGATGATTAATAATGATTGGTGATAAATATTTAAACAGAGAAAATTATTCAGAAATAGTGAAAGAAGTCTTTGACCGACTAAAAAAGATATGGGATCAAGAAGATTTTTTGATTTGTACAATGAACAACTTAAAAACAGAGAAATCCTTACAAAAAATGCTTGATTTTCTAATAGAAACAGGTACAACCGATTCCGATGATGTGATTCCATACGGTATTGCAATCAGAAAAGGTTTAGTTTAATCATTCACGACCTGATTTGACGGGCACACATGTTAAGATACTAATAATGATAGAAATATCAGGAAGTCGATAACCACATGAGAAATCATAGTGGGGAGATAGTACCGTAACCAATCGGGGGCTGGTTAATTAAATATTGTAAGCACCCTTAAATGTTGGCAATAGCCTTAATGGTTTAACAGACATTTTCCAAAAGTCGTGATAGTGCGACTATAAAGTGCACTATCGGAGGCTGGTGGTCCTACCACAGAAATCCACTTCGTTCTATGAACGATTGGCTGGCTTGGTTGAAAGCAGGTAAAGGCACAAAGGAACTGCACCGTTTATACGGAACCGAGGATAAAGAAAAGCACCGAGTAATTGGTGCTTTTTGAATTTAATTACAAACAAAATGCTTGTAAAAAATGTTGATTTGGTATTATTTTTCGTTGAAAAAAATTTAACAAACTAATTCTTATAAAATATGCTTTTATCCAAAAACTCATTCTTTTTTAATTTTAATGAGTTTTGCTAAAATGGGTTAATCAGTTATCCCGTCTGACTTTGATGCCATTTTAGTCATAATGAGATTGCGTCGAAATGTAAAAAACTCATAGTATTGAGGTTGTAATTCGACAAAAGCGCGTTATATTGAGACTGAAGAATAAAGCCAAAAAAGAGGTAATCATGGTCAAGAAAAAAAGTACATTTATAAGAGTGGATAAAAACACAGGAAAAGAATCAGAAATAAATACTGCAACTGCCGCTGAACCTATTAAGGATCGATCCGTCATAGAAGGAATTAAAACGGTACTCAACACAAAAAAGACAAGAAAGTATTATGTTCTATTCTGTTCAGGTATAAATACTGCATTGAGAATATCAGACGTTCTGAAATTGAGAGTATCTGACGTTGAAAGCGGGTATGTCCACACCAAAGAAACAAAGACAGGTAAGAGCAAACAGTTCCCGATAAATGATGCTTTAATGGCGGTACTGAAAAACTATATTAAAGAATACAACCTGAAAGATGACGATTATCTGTTTTTCAGCAACAGAAAAGACGGGTTGAGAAATGTGAAATATATAGACCAGTCACAAGCATACAGAAAACTGAAAGAGGTTGTTGAGGGGTTATATTCTAATATACATTTTTCTACCCACGTATTAAGAAAGACCTGTGGTTTCTGGCTCTATCAGAGTACGAAAGATATAACTCTTGTAATGCACGCACTTAACCATTCCTCCGTTGCAGTAACAATGAGATATATTGGTCTAACCCAAGAGAATGTTGATAATGCGTTCAATAGTTTGAATTTATAAAAGGTGAAACAATGAGCGAAACAATAAGATATTCCAGAATGACAGATTTTATGCAATTATTGCACATGATGATGGCAGAACCAAAAGGTATCAGCCTCGATGATATTTGTGCTGAATTTGGAGTATCAAGAAGAACTGCTGAAAGAATGAGGGATGCCGTCCTTAATGGATTTTCACAGGTAGATGTAATATGTGAAGAAAATAAGATTAAACGGTGGGGGTTTATCAACTATTCAATGAAAGAGATAGTTGAGTTCACTGATGAAGAAATAGAGGTAATGCAAAATCTGCATATACCGAAAGTAAATTCAATAATTATAAAAATGAAAGCACTCAGAAAGAAAAAATAATTAAATGTAAAATCATGAATATTATCCTAAAAATATGTTATGGTTTAATTATGGTTAGGTACTAATAAAGGTGGTTATTGGGAAGTATTGTAACCGAGATTTGAGATAGTTTGACACCAAAAAACCGACCTGTGTGGTCGGTTTTTTGGAGTAGAGATAAGCGATTTTGATTGCTTGTTGAACGAAGTGAATACAAGAAATCAAAATCTGTATCCCGTCTGTTATTCTTCGTGGCTGGGCGAAACACCCGCCTGTAATTTTATCTTATCATGCCACCCCGTCAGATTAGGTCGTGGGATTATTTTTTGTTTTCTTTTCTTTTTATAGCATCTTTTATTGCTTGCCTGAATTTATACTCCATTAGTAATTCATTTGTGTTATCTGTTGAATTAATGTGTCTCTTTAATGCTTTGACAAAATCTTTAAAATAAACATATTCCATTAGCATTTTATCATTATTTTTTATATAATCACATATGTTTTTTTTATCTTCTGTTATTCTGTCTCTCTCATCTTTTTTCATTTTTGCTTGAATTTTTTCTTCTAACCATTTATCTGGTTTTTTTTCATAAAATTTGTGTATATCAGAATAATTTATATGGTGATACTTATTTATTGTTTTCTCTATATCTTCACTTGCTTTTACTTCATTTATTTTTGCATCTAATTCTGCTTTAGTATTATTATAATCAGGTTTGAAAATGAAATAGTGTCTATTTTTATCTGGGTATTTACTTTCAACGTAATTATAATATTTTATAAGTTGATTTGTATATTCAATACTTTTATCTTTCTTCTCTTCATTATCAGAATTCTCATTCTCTTGAGCATCTACAGTACCAATATATTTTTCACCGTTAATATGAGATTTTACTTTGTTTTCTATAACAAAAATATCATTCTCTGTTTCAATTAAAATATCAATATTATTTTCTTCACGAGTAATTTCAAAAAATTTACCTATTTTAAAATTTTCAAGGGTATTATCTTTTTGAGATAATTTCTCTTTTGCAAATTCTTCAAATAATTCAGGATATTTCTTAAAGAAATAAGCAAACATATTTGAATAGGACAATTCATCATATTGATTACCTGTTATATCCAAGAAAAATGGTTCATAATCAGATTTTTCGTCAATATTCACAGATTTTATTTTTAATTTTTCTTTGTCATTATTGTTGGTATTTTCATTAACCCAATAATCAGAATTATTTATGATATTTTGTAATACTGCATATACAATGTCCTCACCTTTTTGATTTTTTAATTTTTCTATTTCTTTAGCTATAGAATTATATTTCTCTGTTTTAGAAACATATGTCATACATTTTTGGTTTCGAAACTTTATATCTTGAAACTTATATGTTATGGAATTTCCCTTAGAATCTATATCAATAAATTTTGCATTTTCTTTTTCTTTTTTACTTAATTCACCTGTTTTTTCCGTTTGATTTTCATTATTATCAGGCTTATTATCTTCTTTTTTAGATGATAAGTATTCAATATAAATATGCTTATTTGGACGCACAACGTTTTTTGCTTTAAAAGTTAAATATACAGGTGGAACACGGTGATAATTTACATCTAATATTTCATTGATAGGAATATTGCCATATATAATTCCATTGGTTTTAATATCATCTATTTGAGGGGCGTGCATTGGAGTAATCCTTTTCCAATCTTTTCTGAATTTTGTTTTTTCAAAATCGCTATTCAATTGTGTTTCGTCATATTCCTCTTCTGCATATTTAGAAAGTTTTTTAACTTCTTTGATAAAATCATCTTCATTGTTTTCACATTTTTTTTCTAATTTTTCTACTATATTTTCAACATTACTAGTTTCATATTTTTGGATAAATTTTTCTTTCAGTTGTGTTACTTTTGGTGAATTCCATTTTACAGACTTGTTTTTTATCGCCTTAAATTCTTCATTTTTATCATTTGACAATTGTTTTAATACAAAAGCACACTGAATGTTTTTCATTTCCTCTATGGTAACAATTTTTCTGCTCATTATAAATTTATCTGTTATTGTTTTTATACCATTATCCTTTTCTTTTTTTATAATCCAATCATAATATAATTTTTGTTTAATCTGTGTAGAAGTCAACCCTAATAAATTCTTTTCTTTTAGAATTTGATTGATTTTTTCTTTTTCATTAAATTTTAATTCTTCTTCATCTCCACTCTTATTTTGTGGGGTTAAACCTATTGCTTTTGCAATAATTTGTAATCGCCCTTTCTCTGCAGGTCTTGCTAATAATACGGAATCTACCCTTTTATATTTCTCTTTTGCAAGTGTCCCATAGGGTGAAATATAAATATAATTCTCACCATTATCCGTTTTATACAAATTTATTATTTCATGTCCGATATTCTTATTTGTATAATCTCCCGTATACATTATGTTTATTAAAATAGTATCATTTTCACTTGCTTCATTTGATCGTTGTGTTGCCATTAACCTATTCCTTTAATCACTTAATTCCAAAATATTTTTTTAGAACTTTCTGAAAGTTCTTTATTATTATTTCTTTGATTATAACATTATCAGCATAAAGAAAAAATTGTTAAGATAATTCGTCATCAAGATTGTTTTTGTCATTGTCCTGATTAAAGAGTTTTTCTAAAAATATTATCCGTTCCCTGCGTCTTGATTTCGAATCATTAATTACATCACGCCAAGACGGTAGTTGCGGTACAGGTACTTCTTCATATTCATCGGTTTCATTTACTTCCGTAACTGTATAATCAGAACTAAATATTTTTATCCCAAATAATCTGACTTCGTTGTGTACAATACTTTTTGTTCTTTCCATAGTATTACCTCCTTTGGTAATATTATATTATTTACCCCTGTCAGATATGGTCGGGTTGGGGTAAATGTATTCTGATTAATATTTAAAACTGTACTAATCCTTTTTGGATTGCTAATGATAAAAGAACTATTTTACTCCTGTCAATAAATCCCTTTGCCAAAAGGTTTTCCATTTTTAGTCTATTTTCATCTGTTTTTAAAGTATCAGACACACCTCTGATAAATTCAGAATCATCCCAGATTTCTTTTAATTTTTCTTTAAGACTTTTACATATTTCAGATTCATTTAATTGTTTGTTTTTCATTTGAGTTTCTTATATTTATTTCTTTTCCTGTTTAGTTAGAACACCTTTCAGCATTTCAATATACTGTTTTTTAAGACTTTTTGGTGAAACAATCTGAACGGTATCTCCCCAGCGGAACAAGTGCCACAGGATTTCAAGTTCACCTGATGCCTTGAATTTTACGGTTACACTTCCGTCATCATTCTGTTTTACTTTTTGTGTCGGGTGGAAATTATAGTTCAAAACATCTTCTGCAACGTCAGGGTTGAATAAGAGTTCAACTTTTATAGTTTCATTCTGATAAACCCCAAAGGAATGATTAGCATATTCTTTAATATCAAAATCCCCTTTATCAAAAGTATCTTTTGTAAGTTCGGCATTTTTAACCTTATGCATACGATATACATAAGGATTTGCGTGTTCCCCTTCAACACCTATCAGATAAACATTGGCACCATAAATAATTCCGTAAGGAGAAAGTATTTTATCTTTGTTATCATATTTGCATTTTATTCTCAGATTCTCTTTTATCCCGCGTCTTATTATATCTAAAACATCCACATCAACCTTATAACTTGGCTTTTGAGAAACGGCAACACCTTCTGATTTCAGGATAATCTCTATTGCATCATCTATTTTTGCCAATTGTTTTCTCGATAGTGCTTTCAGTTTGGTAATGACTTTATCAACCGATTTCTTTTTATCGTCAAACGGCAACCCATCTTTTACTGATTCAAGAATAGCAATTTCATCGGGAGTAAACGAAATAATTTCGTTCATATAACCTGAGATAAATCCCCAATGTTTTTCTTTGCCAGAGGTTTCAATCTCGTTAATCTGCGGCATAACATTTAGCATAGTATCACGCAACCTTTCAGCAGTTCTGCGTGAAACACTGAACTCGTTTTGTATGTCGGTCAGAGTAATCCCCAACACCTTTGATTGCATTAGTGTTATTAGTTCTATTATATCGCTGACTCTTGAATATCTTGGTTTATCGTCCATTTCCATACTCCTATTATACAATTTTTATCCGACAGATAAGGTCGTATAAAAATTTTATCAAATTTTTTGGTTATTATCAATATTATTTAATTTATGCTTTTAGACTCTTATAGAAATCTACAATCTTTTTATCAACCTTTATTTTCTGCGGATTAAAGTTTGATATATGCAACCCTTCTAATGTTTTTACTCTGCTGAGAGCAACATAGGTTTGCCCGTTCTCAAAAAATCGTGAAAAATCAACAAAGAGTCTGTCCAGTGTCATCCCTTGCGATTTGTGAGTAGTAATAGCATACGCAAGACTCAACGGAAATTGTTTTCTGGTTGCAATGAGTTTATCATTCTTATAGAACTCAAACTCGTATCTTTGGATATGTTCATTTATTCCGTTATCAAACCGTATCAAAATATCATCATTATTAATCTCAATTACGGTGCCACAAGAACCGTTGATAAGTCCTGTTTCAAAATTAAGATTAACTAGCAGCATAACTCTTGAGCCGACTTTTAGGGAAATCTTTTCCTCTACTTTGCAATAATTCAAAATATTTGTATTTTGGTACAGGGTATCTATTGATTCAAAATCATATCGAACCGAGTCTAACAAATTAAACCGTTGCTGATTATACTGTCTGACTTCTTCATTTGTAGAAAAAATATGGAGCATATCGGATAAGTATTTACTATCTTTTACTTCTCTTGTTTTCAGAAGTTCTATATCTTTTTGGGTCAGATTATTTGTTCTTATATGTGATAGTGCTTTTATTAAATCTTTTTCGTTTTGCCTGTAATTTTGGTTGAGTATTACAGAGTGAAAGTCTAATTCTTTCCACAAATCAGATTCAAAACAGTATTTCTTTTCCTGTTCCATTCTTTTTTCGACAGGTGGCAATTGAAAGAAATCACCGATAAATATCAGTTGAATCCCACCGAACGGCTCATCATTTTCTCTGACTTGTTTCAAAACTTCGTTTATATATTCAAAGGTCTGAAAATTCAGCATAGAAACCTCATCAAGTGCAAGAATTTCACAGTTTTTGATTTGGGTATACTGAGTATGGTTATCCAAAATCTTTTCAACAACACTTGATACTGGTTTATTGCAAATCCCTACCCCTGCCCAAGAGTGTATGGTCTGACCGTTCATATTTACTGCTGCAATACCTGTTGTACTTGTTACGGTCAGTTTTGGGACAATTGTTTTTAGTTTGTCTAAAATATAACTTTTGCCTGTGCCTGCATGACCTGTTATAAATATATTTTTGCCCTTTTTTATAAGACGGATTATTTTTAACAAATTCTTATCAGTAATATCGTCTGTTTTTATAGGTAGTGATTCATCAGGTTTTTCACATTTCAGAATATTTACGCTGAGAATTTCAAACAGACCTTGTGAGTTCAAAAAAGATTTCCTGACAAGTTCATCAATGTAGTACAAAACATCGGATAACGGCATTTTTTTATAAATGCCACAAAACTTTGTTCCCATACAATCTTCATTACCGCATAAGATATTGGCAAGTTTTAGTTTTTTAACCTTCCCAATATCTTTTACGCAGGATATAATATTCTTTTCTATTTCTGCCTGTTTCACAACCCTTAATCTCTCCGTAACTTTCTATATTATATAAAGTTACTATGACATATCAGGTCGTATATAAATTATTGAAATTATTTATATTTCATCATAAGGGTGAAAAAAAGATATGATAGCGTCAAATTTCACTTTAAGTCTGTGGATAAAACATTTTACTCGCCACTCAAACTTTGACATTGGACGTTGTGACATTGGGTCAGTATTATTGCATCTTGCAACATACTTTCCCCAATCCATGTTTTTTAATTCTTCCTCTGTCGGCTCCCAACATTGGTCACTGTTTGAGTTAATTTTTTCAAAAATTTTCATTGATATCCTTCTTTTATTATTTTATATATTTCTTTATTGTTTTAATCCATAAATCTTCATAGTCTATAGGGGTTGAATTCTTAAGTTGATTAATTGCACTTGTTGCACGTAATGGATATACTTTTATATTGTTCCATTCAAAATAAAATGATTCTTCTGATATTTCCTTATCAATAATTGGTTTATCACTAACATCATTATTAAATTCCTTAAACCATTTGAATGCAGAGTTTTTATCTTTTTTATTGTATCCATTAATTATTATTGCAGATATATTAGATTTTCTTTTTTCTAATTCTTGTTTTATATCATTAGGTATTCTATTTTTAATATCCTTGTCTTTTCTTGAACCATTTACTCTATCAGCAGAATTGATAATATCCCATAATGCAATTTTATTTTCTAATAAAATTTGTTTTTTTAGATCAATTGGAGAACTTTGTGTAAGATTATAATCAGTATTAACTGATTTTCTTATTATCCGCCAAAACATCCAATCGTTCTTATAGTACCAATCTCTTTCTATTGGAGGTAGTGTTCCAAGTATAAGAACTTTTGAATTTATGTTGAGTTCAGGGTCAAAACCTTTACAATGTACTAATTTATTTTCCATAATTCTCTCCTTTTATCCAATCATACTATTTACCCCCGTCAGATTTGGTCGGTGTGGTTCATCTATTATATCATTATTTTTATAAAAAAAATAGACGACCATATATGACATATTAGTTTTTTATAATAAAAACAAAAAGGATAAAATTATGGCAAAATTACAGAATGATGTTATTAAATTAAATGATTTAAACTTCAAATTCGACAGAATACTTCAATTTGACGGAAGGGAATACACTGTTGCTATTTTAAACGGTAAATCGGGGATTATTGATTACAAAGGCAACCAAATAACAGATTTTATATATGACGATTTATCTGACGAATTTCCTTATGACATAGGTTATGACAGAGGTTGGATATTTTGGTGGAATGATAATAAAAAATATTGCAGAATGCGACTAAACGGTAAGTGGGGATTATTAGATAAAAACGGAAACGTTGTAGTCGATTTCAAATATTCCAATCCTGTACAGGAATGGGGCGAAAATTTTATAATCACATTAGAGAAAGAAATATCAGGCGAAACCCATTTGACATATTTTATTATGGATAAAAATAAAAATATCCACGCAGAGTTAAACTTTGATGAGATATGCCTATGTTCACAATATGCAATTGTGACAAGAAACAACATAAACGGTGTGATTGACAGTAATTTTAAAACTATAATCCCGTTTGAATATGAATTTTTAGGTGCAATATCTTCTGACAAATTTATGAATGCATTAAAAGACGGCAAATGGGGTGTTATTGATTTTAACGGAAATGTAATTCTCGATTTTATGTTTGATAATATTGATATCGAACAAGTCAACGGAAAACATATCTTCAGAGTGTTATTTCAAAACAAATTTGCCATATTTGATGAAGATGGTATGAAAATATTATAGTTATACAGAATCAATAAAACATGCAAAGATTTCTACATTGTCTTTCTGTCTTTATGATTATTTACTCGGGAAATATTGTTTCAAATCGATAGTTTCCCCAACTTTTTCCCAAACGGCTTTTTTGGTTTTATCAGATAATTCTTTATTAAATCGGTAAATACCTTTAAATTTGTATCTCCAACATCCTGTTTCATCTTTATATTTAGGAAAAACTATTCGTTCTCTTGGTCTTTCATAAGTATAAAATTCATCATTATCTTTTTCAGTTTCATATATAAACTTGCCATCAAGACTAATTTCATTCTGATAATGATTATCGATAAAATCAGTATCCTCTAATTTTAGTTTAGGACACCAAATGTAAAACTTATCATCGTTAGTTGAAAAGAAACATTTTTGAGTTCCTCTGTAACCTTTATTAAATAATTCAGATACTTCTTGAATAGTATGTAAACCTACATTATCTCTACAACTTATTTCCCCCAATTTTATATAATCTTCTGGTGTTTTATCACAATTTTCCCAAGGTATAAACTCATCTCCCAGTTCAGATATCTTTTTATTAATGATTGAAATGATTTCATCAATTCGTGAATTAATTTCTTCTATACTTTTAGATACATCAATTCTTTCTATTTCGAGGTCATGATATATAACTTCTCCAAGAGCAATAAGTTTTTGGTCAATAAGTGCTTTCTTTTCTTTTATTTCTTGTTCTCTCTGTCTATCAGCATCTTTTTGTGAAAAATGATGTGGTTCATCTATTTCAATGGATAAATTTATTTGAGGGAAATATAAATCTGCTAATGCAATCTCTTTATCTTTCTCTCGTTTGAACATTTGTTGTGTAATAATTTGAACATCATTTCTGTTTAGTAAATGATAAATTCTTGTTATACAGTAATTTTCATATTTTTTGTTAAATGTTCTTCTTAATTGATTTACTATGTATTCTTTTTTATCCATTTGTCATTATCCTTACATTGTCTTTCTGTCTTTGCAGATATATTTATACCCACAGTATTGGCAGTCAGGTTTTTCAGGTTCGTCAAATTGACCGTCTAAAATGTTTTCCATCGCTTTATTTATCTCATCAACAGAATATTCGTAGTTAGAGCATGTGTATTCAACCCCACCATAGTTCCGTTTTTTCTCCATCATTTTGTAGTGAACTTTAATAAAGTTATTACCATTCTTTTCTATCGGTAAGATAAAGCAGGCATCGCTTACTTCTACCCCAGGGTACTGTTTTTCAAGAACATATTTATAGAACACCATTTGATAGAAATAATCTTCACTTGGGGCAATATCCTGACAATTTTCTTTTGTTTTGTAATCATAAACTGTGTATGTTCCATCAGGTTTTTTGTCTAATCTGTCCACAAACCCTATCAGAAAAACTTCTTTATCATTTATTTTTACCCCCACATTTAGCGGAACTTCTGCATAAATTTTATATTTCCCGCTCGGTTTATTATCAAGAACAGGGTTTTTCTCAAACACGGCATCTTTTTCTATGTCATTAGGATTAACTAATGCTTTGAATTTTTCATAGAACCCGTCTTTGCTGAACACATTTATTCCTGCAGATGCTTTTGCACCTTGCGGATTAGTTATTTCCATTGTTTTCAGACTATTTTCAAATATTTTCAGTGCATCTTCATTTGTCAGATAAGAGCGTTTCCCGTTTTCATCTTTTGTCATAACGTTCTGAATCGCTTTTTCAAACGCAGAGTGGAGAGCAGAGCCGTACGACATATCGTCCTTGTTCCCTGAACGGACTTTCAGATTTAAAATTTTGTCAAAGAAATACTGCTTAGGGCAGTTTCTGTATGTATTTAGCGAAGTTATTGAGAACTTGCTCGGAATATTTATTTCTATGAAATCCTTAAATTCTTCATCATATTTGTAATCTATTTTTGGTCTGTAAAAATCTATCTCAAATTCTTCAGGTTCTGACTCAATTAAGACGATTTCATCATTTTTATTTTTATGATTTTCGACTATCTGCTTAATAAACCAACTAAGTCCGTTGTATTTATCATTGTCTTTAGGTTCCCCTGTATAAGAAAGTACAAGAGTATGTCTTGCCCTTGTCATACCAACATAGAGCAATTTAATTCTATCTAAGAAAAATGCCTGATGTTGTTGTTTCAGCACATCTTCGTACATTTCTCCGACTTTTGGTTTTGTCGGGATAATGTCTTTATCAAGCTTAAGTGTATCAAGTTTATCTGATGTCAGATACGGCATAAATACATAATCAAACTCTCTCCCTTTTGATGAGTGATAAGTAGATAGTTGAACAGCATTCAATGGTTCATCTTCTTTATCAAGTCTGATTTCTGACTCACTATCCATAAGGTTTGATAAGTATTCAACAAAGAGAGTAAAACTGTTCCCGTCGTTTTTGTTTACCTCAAAATACACATCTGTCGTATCTATGAGTTTTTTAATACCTTTTATATTTTCTAACTTATTTACTTCTTCATTCAGATAATAGTTAAAGATACCTGTTCTGTCCCCTATCTCAAAGATAGACATTTTATAATCTTCACTATAAATAAATCTGCGAAGTTCTCTATAGGTTTTAACAAATTCCCTCAGTTCTTCTTCTTTTTCAACTTCCTGTTCTGAATTTTTAAGATACCCTTCAATACAATCAACAAGGGTTGAATAATGCGTTCTTACTTTCCAAATCCCTTCGTAATCTTTCGGATTGATATGGAAAGGTTGAGCAAGCATAAAGGATAACAATTTATCCTTATATCGTTCAGGGTTCGTTAGTGCCTGCATATAACTGATTAAAAGATTAACAGGAGTAATCTCAAAAATGTTTTTACCCCCTGTTATTTCAACAGGAACTTTGTTTACTTTTAAGTAATCAGCATAGTCTTTGAGTTCTTTATTTTTTCTTGTGAGGATTGCAATTTCTGATAACTTTTTGAGATTAGGTTTTCTGTTTTCTTTTTTTGCCAATTCTCTTTCTTTTTCGTTGTATTCATCTATTTCCTTCTTTATTGAGATAATCTTCTTGACAATATAATCCCGTTCTTCGTCTGCTTTTTTGAACCCGTACAGTTCAACAGGTTTTGATAACGGTTGAAGTTCCGCTTTTGAGGAGATGAGTTCTTTTGTTATTTTATTCCCCTCATCATCTGTCATATTGAATCTTAGATTAGACGGTTCATAAACGTGTTTTTCATAATAATCTGCAAGTTCGTTATCCTTTTTTGTACTCATGAACTCGTTAAAACTTGTGTCTTGAAGTTCAGCCAGTTTCATAGAAACATCAAGTATCGGCTGAGTAGAACGAAAGTTTTTATCAAAACATCTTATATGTGGGCTTAAGGTTTTATTAAACTTTTCTAATGTGTCTAAATGAGCACCTTGGAAAGTGTAAATAATCTGATCATCGTCACCCACAACAAACACGTTAGGACAATATTTAGCCAAGTTAAACACAATATCGTTTTGAGCGGTGTTTGTGTCTTGGTATTCATCAACAATAATATATTTATACTTGCTTGCAACTGTTTCTAAAAGGCTGCTTGTATTATCTTCAAAGCGTTCAAGCACTTTGTTTATCATATCGTTAAAGTCGATATAGTGGAGTTCCTCCATTTTGGATTTATACATTTCATAGAAATCCCATAGTTCGTCCATTCTTTCTATCTTTAATTGGTGTGTCTGAAGCGCCTTTGTATATTCAAGGTTTATTGGGGCATTTTTGTCGTGGATTATGATTTTTTTTATTCTTTCAATCTCATCTATATCTTTTTGAGTCGGATTAGATTTAGCAAGCAGTGCCTCTATCTTATTTTCATTTTTTGCAATTTTTTCTTTTCTCTTTTGTTCTTTAGTTTCTTTTTCTTCTTTTGCTTTTATTTTTAAATCTTCTAATCTTGGACGCCACATAGGGTTATAATCTATATATTTATCAAGAGTTTCTTTATCTTTCAGTCTGCTCTTTTTAATTTCCTCTATCCCGTTCAAGATATCCTCTACAAAACGGTAAGGGTTTCCTTTTTCGTTGTTGTATTTAACAGGTTCTCGTTCTGAAATACACTCTGAAATCAGGGTTCTTTTGTAGGAATCGGAGATGATTTTTGGCTGTTCCGTATCAAATTCTTCTCTGTATTCATCCATAATTCTTTTACAAAAACTATGGAAGGTAAAGATATCAATATTCTGTCCGTTTCCAACACGATTCTTCATCTCTTTTGAGGCAGTCTCAGAAAATGTCAGACATAAAATGGATTCAGGCTTTATCCCATCATCAAGCATTTTTTGAATACGTTTTGTAATTGTATAAGTTTTTCCTGTACCTGGACCTGCTATAACAAGCCAGTTTTCATCATGTTGTTCTATACAGTCTTGTTGCGCTGTTCTTTTATTTTCTAATACTTCTGCCATTATATTATATTGCCCCTTTACCATTTCTCTATAC
>OMPX01000225.1 GCA_900313115.1 uncultured bacterium | reverse complement strand
GATAAGATAAGAGCCACAATATACTGTGAAACCAAAAGCCAAAAAGGTATTCTTATCGGTAAAGGCGGAAGCCTCTTGAAAACAATCGGTACTCAGGCTCGACAAGATTTAGAAAAAATCACAGAAAAAAAAGTTTTTTTAGGGCTGCAAGTCAAAGTTGAAAAAGATTGGCGCAAAAAAGACAATATTCTAAAATCCTTCGGATACACCCAAGAGGGGTAAAGGGGTAAGGAGTAAAGGAATAAATCGATAAATGGAGTAATAAATAATAATGATTAAAGCGTTTATGCCAATAATATTATTAACATTATCAAATATTTTTATGACCTTTGCATGGTACGGACACCTAAAATTCAAAGGTACTGCTCTGTGGATAGTCATTTTAGTGAGTTGGGGAATAGCCTTTTTTGAATACTGCCTTCAAGTACCTGCAAACAGAATCGGTCACGGTTTTTATAATGCAGCACAACTTAAAACAATACAAGAAGTTATTACTCTTGTTGTGTTTTCTATATTTTCTGTTTTATATCTAAAAGAAGAATTTAGATGGAATTATCTTATAGGTTTCATATTTATTGTATTAGCGGTATTTTTTATTTTCAAAAAATAATATACTGCTAAAGTTCATTTCATTAACCGGATTTTTATATGTTACAAATGTTACAATAAAGTCAATTTTTAAATAAAAAAATACTTTATATAAGTGGGATAAGTTAAGAGTATTAATTATCTTACCAAAACCAAATATTTGCTTTGAATAATATTATTATTGATATTATGATGTAATTCAATATCAAAATAATACACAAAGCACACAAAAACACATATTGGTATCTGCAGTACCAATATAATAAATACACATATTACAACTAAATATAAAGGGAATTATTATGTCAATTGGAGCACAAGACAGAATTGACAAGTTACTTGTCAAGAAGTATGCACAACAACAGGTAGACAACCACGATCTTGGTATCAATGCAATGGTTTCGCCTGAAAAAATGATGGATGCAATGAACGATTATGCAGCAGTTCATCGGAACATTATGTTCATGTCGAACAGAATTACAGACATTTGCGCAGGACTCAAAGCAAAAGCAAGGTATGGCACACACCTGCAGGCAAAAGCCTCGTGACAAAAATTTAAACTCAAAAAAAAAGAGACTGATTTTTATATCAGCCTCTTTTTTTATCTTTTTATTTCTTACTTCTTTAAGAAGTCAGGAATTTCTATATTTGTAAATGTTTGCATTTGAGGTAATGCAGGCGCTTGAGAAGTACCAAGCTCATAAGCATTTGATTGTTCAGATGGAGTAGTAGTATTTAACCCCGCAAACAATGTATCAATTGAAGGAGTTTTGATTTCTCCCACTTTCGGAACTTCAATAGCAGCCGCTTGAGGTTTTAGCTCGAAACCTGTGGCAATAACTGTAATAGAAATTTCTCCTTGCATTTCATCATCATGCGTAATACCGATAATGATTTTTGCATCATCTAATACAGAATCGTTGATTAAACTGATTGCATCATTCAATTCAAATAAGCCCATATCAGGTCCGCCTGTGATATTAACAATCAAGCCGCTAGCACCTTGAATTGAATTTTCAAGCAGTTTAGAATTGATAGCAATTTTAGCTGCTTCTAATGCTCTGCCTTCGCCTTCGCCGTGACCGATACCCATTACAGTAGAACCTGAATCAAGCATTACACTTCGAACATCAGCAAAGTCAACGTTGATAAGACCAGGTTTTGTAATGATATCAGAAATACCCTTAACACCTCTTAAAAGAACTTCATCAGCAACTCTGAATGCATCAAGGATACCTGTTTTTCTTGTAACAACTTCCATCAATTTATCATTTGGAATAACCAACAACGAGTCAACAGCCTCTCTTAATTTTTCCAAACCTTGAGTAGCTTGTGCCATACGTCTTTTACCTTCCATTTCAAAAGGTTTTGTAACAACACCAATAGTCAAAATACCCATTTCTTTTGCAGTTCTTGCAACAACAGGCGCAGCGCCTGTACCTGTTCCGCCACCCATACCTGCGGTTACAAATACCATATCTGCACCTTCAAGAGCCGCCGTAATTTCTTGCTTTGCTTCTTCTGCCGCATTTTCGCCAACTTCAGGATTACCACCTGCGCCAAGACCATTTGTTAATTTCGCACCAATTTGTAATTTATTTTTTGCAGAAGAAGTGCTTAATACTTGCAAATCTGTATTCATTGCCCAGAACTCAACACCGGTGAGCCCTGATTTTATCATTCTTTCAACAGCGTTTCCACCACCGCCGCCGACACCAACTACTTTGATTTTTGCCGGACTATTTAAATCTGAGACAGGAGTTGAAACTTCTGTTTCTTCTAATGGATTTCTTTTACCAAAAATATCTGCGCCTAAATTTTCCACAATCTAACCTCATTTTATTATACTACTTATAATATACTACCATAGTATTGTAAATAGGGAAAATAGTAAAGAAATTTTGCAAAAACGTAACAAAATATTTCAAAATTGTTCAAAATTTTTTTTGAGAAGTATTCTACGAGCAAAGGAGTAGCAATGCAAATTTCTCCGATATTGTATACAAATCAGACATATTATAACAAACCTCGCAAAAAAGACTCTGTCTCTTTTTGCTCCAATCCGAAATCACATTTTTTAGAATTCACATTCAATGACTTTTTTGTGAATATTAAAGGTTACGGAAAAGATCAACATTGGGCAAGAAACGTAAGACAACTGGCAGATAAAGCTACAGAAAAAATAAAAACATCTGAAACTTCCGATGAAGTTTTGATATACATTGCTGACGGAATACGAAATGCAAATAATTCTTGTTTTGATATAAGAAAAAAAGAACACAGCGGAATATTAAGAACAACAAGAACCGGATATGGTAAAGCAGGGAATTGGCGCGGACAAAAAATAATTACAAAAATAACAAATCAATATAAATCATACGAAGATAAACTGATGCCAATATATTATAAACCTCTGAAAAATCCATTTAATGATATCAGTTTGACAAAAGTAGAATATGACAAACACAATGTTAATATTGAACTTGTTCACGGAGATGATACTAAGATAAACAATGCTCTTGACAGAGTAGGAGGAAAATTCTTCAACCTAAAAAAAGACTACATATCAAACCCTGACAATGTTACAAAAAATACATTGCCTGAAATAAATTCTGATGTTGCGGAAATCCGCTGGATAATGGCACACTCTATGCCTTGGGAAAGAGGTTCTGATGCAATATCAAATGTGTTTATGCGTTCTTTATACAAATCAATGGGTATAAAAACATACCCTATAAAAGAAGGTATTTCGCTTGATATGGAAGCTTTCTGTACCCCGTTAGGTGACTACAAAAAGAATTTCACTAATTATTTTGAAATAGAACCGAATGTTATGTTTTAAATTATAGTTTAGCAAACTTCGTTTGCTGAACAGTGACTAAGTGACTAAGAATAATTTACTTAGTCACTTAATGACCGTTTAGTTGTACACAGTAAATATTATTGTTATG
>OMPX01000226.1 GCA_900313115.1 uncultured bacterium | reverse complement strand
CCTGTATTTGTAAATGTAGCAGTAGTAGAAATTGAACCTTCATTTGTGCCGCCGCCTGCTGTGATATCAGCTGTGCTTGAGATTGTTCCTGTTTCATTATTATTTAATGTACTTGCTGTGATTGCGGCAGAACTGTTTATTGTTCCATTGTTTGTTAAAGTTCCTGTTGCATTTATTGTTTGAGTATTAGTTAATGTTATACCGTTTGAAACAGATACATTTTTTTGATCAATAGTAACATTATTTGTTGTATTGCCAGTAAAGTTCGTTGTACCATTAGTACCTGAAATGGTGTTAGGAGAATTTAATGTTCCGCCGGTTATATTCAAAGTAGCATTATTATTTATTCCGTTTGATACATTCAAATTATCCGCATTAACACTTGTTGTACCATCCGTAAGAATCATATCAGATGTATTCACTTGTGCATTAAAGTTTGCAACACCTCCTGTAATATTAACTTCATCGGTATTAGTTGTATTATTAAAGTTTGCTTTACCGCCTGATACAGTTGTTTTAGTTGTGTTTACTACCCCATTAAAGTTAGCTGTACCATTATTCACCCCTATCTCATTTTGAGTAACTGCGTCATTAAAGATTGCAATACCTGCGCCATCAACTGTTAAAACACCTGTTTTTGTAGTTGTATTATCTTCGATAACACTATTAAATATCACAAATTTGCCATCAGTCGGTTTAATATTTAAGGCACTTTCGTTATGGATATCAACACTATTTCCTGTAAAGGTTGAATCAGTGATGTTAACTTCGCCGCCATTATTGTTTGTAATAGCAGTTGTCATATTTGATACAGTAAGTCCGTTAATATTTAATTTTTGGTTGTTTGCAACGGTTATACCTGAGTGATTACTATCGTTACTAAGTGTATGCCCATTACCGTTTATTGTTAATTTTGCATTATCGCCGCCGCCCATTGCGCCTAAATCAACATTTACACTTTCATCGTTTTTCATATTATATACTCTTGTAGGTACATTTGAAGAAACAGCTTTTTCTATGTTCATAAATACCACATCAACGTTACCTGTTGAATTATTGTATGAAAGCAAGAAATTATCAGTTACATCAGTTGAATCAATATTTATATCATCAGCTAAGTCAACTAATGCTTTTAAATCGGTACTGTCTTCGTGAACAACTTTAATACTTGTTTCTATTTCAGGTGCTATAGCATCAACCACGTGGATATTTTGAATATACACTTTTTTTCCTGATGTTGATTCATCTGAAACATTTGCTTTTATCATATCAGAATTATTATCAGAGAATTTCATATCTATAGATAATTTTAAATCTTCTTTTAGAATAAGATTACCTAAGTCTGTAGTTGATGCAACATTATCAACAACATTTACCCCTCCGCCGTTTGCAGTAAGAGAATTTGCACCTGCTATTGAACCTGTAGAAGTTAGAGTAGTTGTACCGCTATTGAGCACAAGTTTATTATTAGAGATGGTTTTGCTTATT
Source organism: uncultured bacterium (assembly GCA_900313115.1). Taxonomy (GTDB): domain Bacteria; phylum Cyanobacteriota; class Vampirovibrionia; order Gastranaerophilales; family Gastranaerophilaceae; genus UBA2883. The sequence goes on along the minus strand of OMPX01000226.1, from coordinate 6,395 downwards.
GTTACATCACCATTGATATTTGTTGTACCTGTGCCTGTAATATTACTTTGAGTTTCTCCTGAAACAAAGTTTATAGTTCCTGTGTTAGTGATACCATTTTCAGAAGTTATATTACTTGCATTTGTCGTTAAAGTGCCTGTAACATTTACTCCTGCAGTTTCGCCTGTCTTAGAAGAAGTAATTTTTCCTGTATTATTGACTACACCTGAGATTGTTGTTATTCCGCTGCCTGAGATTGTGCCTGCGTTAATGAGATTTTCAGATGTAGTTCCGCCTGCAAGATTTAATCCGCCGCTGTTTGTAATCGTTGAATTATTATTCAAAGTATTATTGACAGTAACTGTTTTTTCAGGATTTATAGTTAATGTATTATCAACAGTTAAGGTATTTTGTGTAATATTTGCGTTAGCAACGACATCACCTTTTATGTTTGTTGTGCCTGCGCCTGAGATATTACTAGCCAAAGTGCCTTCTTTCAGGTTCAATGCGCCTGAGTTTGAAACTCCGTTTGTAACATTCAAATCTGATGCTTTTACGTTCACCGTACCCGCATTTGATAAATCAGTAGATGTGACAGTATCATTGAAATTAACAGTACCACCATTTACCCCTACTTCTGTTGCTGTAAGGGTATTATTGAAATTAACTGTACCATTATTTACCCCTACCCCTTTTTGGGTAACAGTGTTATTGAAGGTTGTTGTTCCTGATTTAACGGTTGTAGTGCCTGATTTTGTGTCATTGTCAGTGATTGCACCGTTAAATACGTTTGTTCCTTCTAAGTTTAGAATATTTGTGTTTTTGATATCTGCAACAGAATTGTTTTCGAAAGTAATATTGTTAATATTCAGTGTACCTGCGTTAGTTAATGCAGTATCAAAACCGTTATATGAGCTTACATTGTTTACGTCCAATGTTTGACCGTTGTTAACAATGATACCTGCATGATTGTTACCGTTAACAGCATAATTATTCCCACCAACGGTTAATTTTTCACCGTTCATTACTCCTAAATCCTGAGCAACATTTTCGTCCGCACCCATTGTATAGGTTCTTTCGGTTGAGGTATCTTTTACTGCGTTGTACAGGTTTCCATAACCAAATTTTAAACTGCCGTTTGTATTATCGTAAGATACTTTATAGCTTTTTCCTGCCGCTACTCCGTCTACTGATGTTGCGGTTAATGTTACATAAGATTTCAGGTTATTATCAAATGTACCTATTGTGATAGGGAGTGCTGATGTTGAGTCAGCCAATATCTTGATATTGTTGATATTGATACTTCCTGTGCCTGTTACGGAAGTTGCAGAGAACGTATCAGCAGAGCCTGTACCTGAGAGATTTGCATCCATAGCGAGTGATAAAACACCGTTCAGAACGACATTGCCCAAGTTTGTGGCAGAAGTTGTTCCGTTTTGAGTAGATAATGTTCCGCCTGATGCAGTGAAGTTTGTAACATTCAAGGCACTGTTTGTGTTGCCTAAGTTCACAGTACCGTCTGTTAAGTTTAACGCATTTGATGTAAATGTATTATTAAGATTAACAGTACCACCAGAAACAGTTGCAGCAGTTGCATTTACTGATTCATTAAATGTAACAGTACCGCTTGTCATATCTGATTTTACGGATGAATCATTGATATTGATTGTACTTGTTCCTGTAATTTTATCATCAAAGGTAATAGATTTACCTTCGCCTGCGTTCATATTAATAGTTCCTGAACCATCAATAGCATTTGAACCTGTAGAGTCTGTATTTCCGCTAAACAGAGTATTTCCGCTTGTTGTTGTGATATTCAGGGTTGTACCTGTATTTGTATTAATTGCACCGCCTGTACCGGAGGTAGAACTATTGTTTCTAAATGTTCCTGACAAATCAGAAACAGTTCCTTTTGATAAATATATTGCCCCGCCACCTCTTGATGCTGCAGTATTATTTTCAAATGTTCCGCTTATCTTACCTATTGTTACACTATTTGAGCTGTCTCCTAATTCAAGCACACCACCATATGTAGATGCTGTGTTGTTTGAAAAAGTTCCTGATATCTCTGTTATATTACCACGAGTGTATAAAACACCGCCTGCACCTGTTGTTGCACGGTTTCCTGTAAATGTTCCCGATATCAAGTCTACTGTTGATGTCTCATTAAACAACACTCCGCCAAATGTTGCGTTATTTGAGGAGAATGTTCCTGTTAATTCGCCCAAATCAGATGTTCCACTGTTATATACCACACCGCCCCACGCATTTGATGTGTTTGACGTGAATACACCTGACATATTTGAAACAACTCCGCCACTATTGAACAACACACCACCGTTACTTGTAGCTGTATTGTTTGTAAATTCACCTTTGAGAGTTGTTATTGTACCTTTGTTATATACCGCACCGCCGCTTGTTGCACTATTGTGATCAAAGACTGCATTTACGGTTGTAATTGTTTTATTTGTTTCGTTAAACAATGCACCGCCTTCTGTTGCATTGTTATAGTAGAAACCTGTTGTCAGTGCATTCTCATCTCCTATACGAGAAATTGCGGTATTACTGTTGTGATAGATAGCACCACCGTATGCACCTGTATTACCTTTTGTTGAGTCACCTGATGTACCGAAAGAGCCTTCTATATACGTAATTGTTCCTTCATTGTCTATAGCTCCGCCATTACCGTAACCACCTATTGCGCGGTTTTTGGTAAAGGTTGAATTTATACCATAAATTGTACCTGATGTATTGTTATATATAGCACCACCTGAGTATGCGCTGTTTGAATCAAAGGTTGCAACAATTGCAGGAGCAGTATCTGATGAAGCACCAATTCTGCCTGTGTTATATATAGCACCACCCTTGCTTCCAGCACTGTTAGATGTGAATGTCCCTGAAACACCGCCTATTTCACGATTACCTGCGTTGTATATAGCTCCGCCGTTGTTTGTTGCTGTATTGGATGTAAATGTCGCATCTATACCTCTGGTAATAACACCCCCGTTATAGATTGCACCACCGGTTCCTGATGTATTTGATTCAAATGTTGTTGTTCCTGATTTTCCTATTGAATATATTTTATTGGTATTTCCATCTTTATTGAAAATAGCTCCTCCATGTGAAGTTGCACTGTTAGATGTGAAAGTTCCCATTATATCTGTTGTTATGGAACCGCCATTGAACATTGCTCCGCCATATCTTGTTGCACTGTTGTGAGCAAAATTTAAATTCATTACAAGCAACGTGCCTTCATTGTATATCGCACCGCCATCTTGAGCATTATTATTATTAAAGGTTGAGTTACTAATAACAAAAGGAAATATACCTGTTGAAGAATTATTATAAACAGCACCGCCACCACCTGTAGCTGTATTATTTTCCAGTGTCACAGTATCTATAGCTAATGTGCCTGAGTTTGACACAACAGCACCGTTTCCTGTTTTGTTGAAGTTTTTCCAAGTTCCGCCGTTGATATTTAATGTTTGACCTGTGCCGACTGTGACACCGCCTTTGCCACCGCCGAGGATAGAATGACCGTTACCTTCGACCGATAGTTTTGTACCTTCCATTGTTCCATAACCTGTAAGAGGATCAGAAAGCGCAGGTTCATCTGCATTGAGTGTATAGGTTCTATCTGCCCCTGTATCGTGAACTGCTGTGTACAAGTTACCATAATTAAAGGTTAGATATGCAATATTATCTGTTATTGTTTTTGACAGATTATATGTTTGATTACCGTTTGTATATGTTCCGCTGACAGTTATTGCATTTGCCAAATCAGCATTTGCGGTTGTCAATGCTATTTTTGTTGTTCCTAATGATGTATTTGTACCGAACCAATTTATATTTGCACTTGTGATTGATATATTATTTCCGCCTGCGGTAACAGTACCTGCGCTCAATGTGTCTGCAGAACCTGAAATATTAACATCTAATGACCAATCAAGGTCATTATTAAGCACGAAGGTTGAACCAAGAGCTTGTGTTTCGATTGCGTCAGTCACAGTATCGAGTGTACAACCATTGACTGTAAAGGTTGTTACACCTGCGATTGCGTTTGCAACTCCAAGGTGAAGTGTTCCTGAGTTCAGGTTAATAGCATTTTGAGTAACTTTGTTGTTAAAGTTAACTGTACCTGTGTAAGCCGAAGATGCTTCGCCGATGTTTGTTGTGCCTGTCGGAGTGGCTGCGTCTGTTATTGTGCCGCTAAAAGTTATAGAGTTTCCTTCTTTAGCGTATAAATTGACTGTGCCTGTGTTGTGAATGTCGTTGAGTTTTGAACCAACACGATTATTTTCAAACACGATATCTTTTGTATCGGCTAACAAAGATATTGTGCCGGTGTTGTAGATAGCCCCACCATTATTTGTAGCGCTATTGCCGATGAAATCGCCTGTGATAGATGAAATAGTACCTTGATTGTTATAAATCGCCCCACCGCCGTCTCCTCCTGCGCTATTACCGATAAAATCTCCTGTGATTGTGGTGATGATGCCTGCATTATAAATCGCCCCGCCACAATTATTTGTAGCGCTGTTGCCGATAAAATCGCCTATGATGGTAGAGATTCCGCCGGCGTTTAAAATCGCTCCACCGTCATATCTTGCGCTGTTACCGATAAAATCGCCTGTGATTGAGCCGATGGTACCATTATTATTGTTAAAAATCGCCCCAGCTGCGTCACCTGTGCTGTTGCCTATAAAATCCCCTGTGATGGAGGAGATGGTGCTATAGTTAAAAATCGCACCACCAAGAGTTGTAGCGCTGTTGCCTATGAAATCCCCTGTGATAGATGAGATGGTGTTTCCATTATAAATAGCCCCACCAGTATCATTTGTAGCACTGTTACCTATAAAATCACCCATAATGGAAGAGATAGTACCTCCATTATAAATCGCCCCGCCACAATTATTTGCGCTGTTTTTAATAAAATCAGCAACTATAGAATGTCCGTTTGTTGGGGAGTTAAAAATCGCACCACCGTTGCCATCTTTTGTCAGACCATAGAAGTATCCGCCATCAACATCCCCTGCAAGTGACGGGATTTGTGCGTGTTTTTCTCCTGTCGGGATGAACTCAAACTTGTAGAACTGCTCTACATTATCTCCAACTCCCGGAAGTTTGAACCTCACAACACCTTCTGCTTTAGACAACGTTCCTGCACCATCATCTGTGTATTTGATAGTAGAGGTTTGCGGGAATGTATCTTCATCCGCCCATTCATAACCCGTACCGTCTGAAACCTTTGTCCATTCTAAAGAACCTGTACCCGTTGGAGTTTTCATATTAGCAGGAATGAGGTTTATTGTTTTGTACATGGTTGTTGTGCCATCGTTGTAAGCCACATTATAATTGGTTTCACTTCCATCGCCATAAGAATAAACGCTCTGTGGCAATTTTGTTTTGTCATAAGTATAATATATTGAACCATACGTAAATACTGCCTCAGAAAGGTTCGTTGTTGTAATTAAAGCCTTTCCCCCTGTTTGCACCAAATTTATTAGCTGTTTATTTTTTTCTTCGCTTGATTCATTAGGGGTATAATAGTATGCTGTGCCATTAATATATATTGTCCGTTCATCATCAGCATAAGTCGGAGTTGTTACCAACTCATACGAATTATGACTACCCTCTAAATATTGAACAGATTGATTCTTTATATCCGTTACAGTCGGAACTGTTTCCGCACCAAAAGAGAACGGCACTGCCGTGAAAATGACTATCAAAGCTATGGCACATACCCGCATGGCTTTGTTCTCCATACACTTATTAATATATTCGTGCCAAAATTGCCCTTGTTCCTTTACAAAGAGCAATATCCTCTTTATTTGTGATAGTAGTTTCATTCTCATACTTTCCTGTGCAACTCTGTACCACTGGTTACGACAAAATTATGCCGTACAAAACCAGTTATTTTATAGCTATACTAATATTATAATAAGTTTTTTACAATTCTTCAACCGTAATTTATTATTTTTGTTAAAATTTTATACTTTAGTTGTAGAAATTGTTAACTTTATTGACAAAAAATATTAAAACATGAGAAAACATGCTTGATTTTAATAATTCATCATATTATTATATTCCCGTAGAGTGCTTACGCCAATATGTACTCATACGAAAAAAATAAGGAAATAAATTATGTCAATTAATTTGAAAAACAAACAAGAAATCATTTCTAAATTTGGAAAAGACAGTAAAGATACAGGCTCAACAGAGGTTCAAGTTGCTATGTTGACTCAAAAAATCTCTGAACTTACCGAACATTTAAAAACTAACAAAAATGATTACGCTACAAAACGTGGTCTTTTGATGATGGTTGGTAAGAGAAAAGGTTTGTTATCTTACTTGAAATCAAGAGATTTGGAAGGATACAGAAAGTTAATCAAGGATCTTGGTATTCGTGGTTAATT